>JABFSV010000307.1 GCA_013140405.1 Methyloglobulus sp.
CGGATGGCCTTGCATGTTGACTACGCTTCCGCTTGCGCTCCAACTCCGTCAACACGCCCGGCCCCTACGGCTACGCGGGGGTCGTCGTACACCGCTCCACTAGCGTTACGCTTCCGTGTACTCCTTCGAAGTAGGCAAGACGAAGTCCAACACAGTACGGATAGGGATGAGTCACCCGTTGATGTAATCAAGTTATCAAGCTCAAACCAGTACACATTTGCTGATGTCTTAAAATCAGTAGACCATTTGTTTTCAACCTGGAATTCTAAGGAATCCATTATTTCAGATTGGATAAGAACTCACGCTATACATGTATTAGCATTATTTTCTTAATTTGCACTTAACAATACGGCACTCGGCTTAGTGTCTGTTTTTGATTTTGTTGCTGAAATAGCCAATATTCTAAATAGAACCCAAAACAACGCTGAAGCTTCCTCCGTCTTACTTGTTTTGCCGAGCATTTCCATTTTCAAATATGTTGGGAACATAAGGGTGTAAATTTGTTAATCAATATCTTCAGGTTTACGATTTACATAACGCTGCAATGTTTTCCAGTCGGTATGAAGCGTAAACAAACATGTTTCGTCTATGCTGTAACCTTTGCTAAGCAATCTCGTTGCCGCTGCATGCCTTAAATCATGAAAATGTAAGTCTTTGATGCCAGTTATTTTACATGCCCTGTTAAATAATGTGCCAACTGTCTTTGAATTATATGGAAAGATGTATTCACTATTCCGTGATTGTCTCTGTACAATTTTCCATGCCGTTTTTTCGTATTTAAACCGACGATGATTCCCTTTTTTATCCCTCGGGTGTTTAGCATCGCGAACCATTCCAGTTTGTCTTTCAATATTATTGTCAACCCATTCCAGTCGGGTTATTTCAGAAAGTCTTCGGCTCGAAAAAAAAGCAAACCACATAATATCGGCCATTGGGGTTTTGGTCCTTAACTTCTTAAAATGTCGGGTAAGTTTCAGTAATTCAACCCACCTTGGCAGCCTGTCACGGCTAGCTGATTTGGCAACTAATCTTTCCTGTTTCAAAACCACCATTGCACGTTCGAAAACGCCAGGATGATAATCAAATCCTTCGGTGGCACTCATTGTGCGAAGGATAGTTCTCAACCATATTACATCATTCAGGACGGTCTGCGGTTTTGCGCTTCTGTTTCGTTCTAAGCAATGGGCGATAATGTGCTTTGCCGATAACTTCGCACAGGGTATTTCTGCAATTGGGTGCTTCAATAACCGCGCAATGTCGTAGTTTTTGGAGCGCCCGTAACTATTGGCATATTGATCTTGATACCGGGCAATAATCTCACCAATCAAATCGTCCGAAGCCTTGCCATGGATGGACTCATATTCAAGTTCTTTTACGCGCTTATCGTGCCATTGTTGTGCAATCGATGCATTTGAAAAAGTCTTATTCTCAATAATAACCTTCCCGTCAATCTTTTTTTGAATGAATATCCGGTATGATGTGGTGCCGTTTCTGTTCTTTATTTTTATTGGTTTTGCCATAGTCCAACCCATAAAAAACACACGATGAAAATTAACGTGTGTATAACGAGTGGTATAGTGTACAAAATATCCTAAAATAGCAAGTTTTTTACATAAATATGCAGAGCAATATCCAGCAAAATAGCGGCATTACACCACATAGGTTCTGCGTTGCCCCGATGATGGATTGGACTGATCGGCATTGCCGGTATTTTCATCGCCTTATTTCTCAACATGCACTGTTATATACCGAAATGGTAACGACGGGGGCTTTGATACATGGTGATCACCATCGATTTTTGCAATTCGATAATGAAGAACACCCATTAGCGTTTCAATTGGGTGGGAGCAATCCTCGTGAATTAGCGCTGTGTGCAAAAATGGTTGAGGATTATGGCTATGATGAAGTCAACTTGAATGTCGGTTGTCCTAGTGATAGGGTGCAAAATGGTCGTTTTGGCGCTTGTCTGATGCTTGAGCCGTCGCTTGTTGCAGACTGTGTTGCGGCAATGTGTGCTGCGGTTTCGATTCCGGTTACTGTTAAATCGAGGATTGGCGTTGATAATAGGGATTCTTACGAAGAACTGGTTTTGTTTGTTGATAAGGTTGCCGATGCCGGTTGCAAGACATTTATTGTTCATGCCAGAAAAGCCTGGTTAAGCGGGTTATCTCCGAAGCAAAACCGGGAGGTTCCTCCGTTAAATTACGATGCAGTATTTCGACTTAAAACTGATTTTCCGCATCTGGCGTTTATTGTTAATGGCGGCATTATTAGCATAGATCACACTGAAAACTTCTTGGAACAAGTTGATGGGGTCATGATAGGACGGGAAGCCTACCACAATCCTTATGTATTAGCTGAGGTGGACAGCCGTGTCTTTAATGCTACCGTTGCGCCCAGGTCACGCCATGAAATAATGGAGCTAATGATGCCTTATATCGAAGCACAATTAAAAAATGGCGTTCGTTTGAACAGCGTTACCCGCCATATTCTGGGTCTTTTTCATGGTGAGCTCGGCGCGAGGGCATGGCGGCGACACTTGAGCGAGAATGTAACAAGTACGAATGCAGGCATTAAAGTGGTGCGTGATGCGTTAGCTTTTACTTATCATTGAGGTATACTTCCACGAATAATTTATTGGGACAACACGAGATGGAAGAACATTTTTCGAAAATTATCGAAGCCGTTGGGGAAGATTTAGGGCGTGAAGGTTTGCTCGACACGCCAAAACGGGCGGCAAAAGCATTCAAGTTCCTCAATAATGGTTACGATAAAACCCTGGAAGAAGTGCTCAATGACGCGATTTTTACGGCAGATTCTGAGGACATGGTAATCGTAAAGGACATCGAGCTGTATTCCCTTTGCGAGCATCATCTGTTGCCTTTTATCGGCAAATGCCATGTCGGCTATTTGCCGAAGGGTAAGGTGTTGGGTTTATCCAAAGTTGCCCGTGTGATTGATATGTACGCCAGACGGCTACAAATCCAGGAAAGGTTAACTAAACAAATTGCAGACGCGATTATGCAAGCCACGGGGGCTAGAGGCGTAGCTGTTGTGATTGAAGCCAAACATTTGTGCATGATGATGCGCGGTGTTGAGAAGCAGAATTCGGTAATGACAACCTCCGTGATGATAGGTGCTTTCCGTAAAGAAATAAGCACACGTTCTGAGTTTTTGAATTTAATCAGTCGATAGGCTAGCAATGTCCGCAAAAAAAATGGGTTGTTGCTTGCGCCTGTTGCTGTCAGAAAGATCCTAAAGGACTTTCTTTGAGATCTACTGTCGGTCAATATCCCAACCCCCTTTGGTGATTGATTTTACATTGTTTTGTCTTATCTTTTCGGCCTGCTTGGTCGACGAAAGCGCATCAAAAGTAAAGTGTGGACGAGGATGCTGCTATATTCCTGCGTTAGATGATTCGGAAACCCATGTGAATGCCATGGCAAAGTTGCTTGATGAATGAATTTAAGCGACACTATTTAACTTACTCATTAAGCTTGTTCTTGTCGATTTAGGGTCATTAAAATGAAAGAAACCATTTTACAAAGTTGGCAGGATGAAGCCTGGCCTACCATAAAATCCAGCAAGCCATTGTCTATGGGTGAAGGGGTTATTG
>JABFSV010000438.1 GCA_013140405.1 Methyloglobulus sp.
TTAAAGAGCTGCAAGGCTTATTGCCCTGCTGAGTCCGACTATTCTACAGATTTAATCGGGACTGTCAAACCCTAAAAATGCAATCCACGCACTTTATTTTGGCCGGCACACAAAAAATTCACCCAATACATTGAATAATAAATGAAAATATCAAACAATATGCCTTGAAAAAATTTTGCCTCGCACGTCAAGACAACAAAACACGCGCAAATTTTCTTTTGCCTACCTGGTAGATATGGTTGCTTCCCGAAGGTATTCCTAGCTTCGGATCAGAGATTTTTTCACCATCAATTTTTACTGCACCTTGATTTATCATACGCACCGCTTCGGAGGTGCTGCTTGTTAAACCAGCATCTTTTAATAAATTAGCAACACAATAAGTTCCTGAACTCGCTTCTAAGACAATTTCAGCAATGTCATCTGGAATGACTCCGCGCTGAAATTGGGCGATGAAATTCTGCATGGCAAGTTCTCCAGCAGATACCCCACCATGAAACCTGCTCACTATTTCCTTAGCCAGTTCGTACTTAACGTTTCTGGGATTTTCCGTTCCTGACTCACAAGCTAATTTGTAGGCATTAATGCGCTCCATTTTTTCAAAGCTCAATAACTCAAAATACCGCCACATAAGCTCGTCAGAAATAGACATCAACTTACCAAACATATCATCAGGCGCATCGGCTATACCAATATAGTTGTTTAAGGATTTTGACATTTTTTGTACGCCGTCCACTCCTTCCAGTATTGGCATGGTGAGAACAATTTGAGGGGATTGCCCATAAATTTCCTGCAATTGCCGACCTACCAGCAAGTTGAATTTTTGGTCGGTTCCACCCAGCTCCACATCAGCTTTCATGACAACCGAATCGTAGCCTTGTATTAGTGGGTATAAAAACTCATGAATGGCAATCGCCTGTCCACCTTTATAGCGTTTGCTGAAATCGTCCCGCTCCAACATCCTGGCCACGGTATGCTTTGCCGCCAATTGAATCAAATCCGCTGACGACATGGCGCTCATCCATGTGGAATTGAATACTATTTTGGTTTTATCTGGATCCAGTATCTTAAAAATCTGCTCTTGATACGTCTTTGCATTAGCCAAGACCTCTTCTTGGGTTAAGGGCTTGCGGGTGACATTTTTTCCGGTCGGGTCGCCGATCATTCCAGTGAAATCGCCTATTAGAAACAGGATTTCATGCCCATAATCCTGGAATTGCTTGAGTTTATTGATTAACACAGCGTGACCCAAATGCAAATCTGGCGCTGTCGGATCAAAACCTGCTTTTATCCTTAGTGGACGACCTTCCTCCAGCTTTTTCACGAACTCATGCTTAACCAGGATTTCTTCAGCCCCTCGTAACAGATTATTTAGTACTTCCTCTTGCAATTTTTCTCTCCAAATCAACAGATTTCTAATTGCGCCCATTATAAGTTTTAATGGAAACTTGCCACGAAATAATTATTTTTACACTGCGACAGAGGCATTAAATTGTTGGTAATTTTAAAAAAAGACCTTACAATTGAACGTTGGAAAAAACAGGATATTTATTTTGATTAAAATTCAAAAACTTAGAGATTCTGCTGTAAAAACTAAATCTTTTTCTGCTTGTTTGATGAGCTTTATTTTAGTATTTACGTCCGTAATAGGACACGCCAAGTCTCCAAAATCATTCGATGACTCCAGTTTCACTCGTACTCGAAGCAGCATTTTTAAAGTGAAACCAGGTGAAACGACTTCTGACGTTTTAACTCGGTTAGGTTCTATGCAAGCGCATAAAGTTGTCAGCGCAAACCAAGATAAAACCCATATGATGGTTATCTCCACTGACAAGCCCCAAGAATTCAGAGGTTTCTCTTCGAGCCAATTTGGCTTGTCTGGAACATCGAATTTCGGACGGAGATTTGGTCGGTATACCCATAAGTTCAATATGATGCAACTGGCAAGCACACAGGGAGTCATTACTTCCTCCCTGCCTGAAGCCGGAAAAAAAGCCGGATTATCAGATGCTTTGACCGATCAATTAACACAGATTTTTGCTTGGGACATTGATTTTGCCACCAATCTACACGATGGTGATCGCTTTACCGTCGTATATGAACGCGGCGGTTTTAATGGCGCTGATGACATCGTTGCCGCTGAATTTGTCAATCGCGGCAGGACTTATCGTGCCGTCAGGTATATTGATAAAGACGGCTATGCAAATTACTACACGCCTGAAGGCCATGCTTTGCAGAAAGCCTTTCTTAGCACACCTGTTGACTTTGCCCGTATCAGTTCAGGCTTCAATCTTAGCCGCAGACACCCAGTGTTGAATAGAATCCGCGCCCATAAAGGTGTTGATTACGCCGCCAGGACTGGTACGCCAGTCAAGGCAACAGGCAATGGTGAAATCGCTTTCCTTGGCAGAAAGGGCGGATACGGACAGGTTGTCATAATTAAGCATGGTGACCGTTATGAAACGGTTTATGCCCATCTATCAAAATATAAAAATGGTTTGCAAGAAGGCAGCATGGTCAGACAGGGAGACGTCATCGGCTATGTGGGACAAACAGGATTGGCAACAGGGCCGCACTTGCATTATGAATTCCGTATTGATGGCGTACACCAAAATCCTTTGACCGCGCAGGTGTCAAATTCAATACCTGTTAGAAGCAATACTGCCGCTTTAGCTGATTTTAAGTCGCAAATCCAGGATTCGATAGCTAAGCTCAACCTTATAAAGGCCAATTCGTTATTTGCAAAAACTAATAATGCTTACAATTAATCGCCAGTAGATGTTGACCAAAATTTAAGCATAAAAAAACCGGACATCGTCCGGTTTTTTTTATGTGGGAAAATTCGGATTAATTGCACTATCTCAAACTGAAAAGGACGACCCGCATCCACAAGTTGTTTTTGCAGTAGGATTACGGATAACAAACTGCGCGCCCGACAAATCTTCTTTATAATCCACTTCCGCACCCGTCAAATACTGGATGCTCATGGAGTCGATTAACACGGTGACTCCACCTTTTTCAACACTGGTATCATCTTCGTTGACTTCTTCATCGAACGTAAAACCATACTGAAACCCTGAGCAGCCGCCGCCGCTGACATATACCCGTAATTTCAGATTATCATTACCTTCCTCAGCGATCAATTCGCTCACCTTGGAGGCCGCGCTGTCAGTAAAAATAATTGGATCAGCCATATCAATGTAACTCTATAAAATTAAAACAGCTTTCATTATGAATATACCTAGCCCCATAGTCAAGAATTATGGGTATAAGGCCAACACTTTCAAACCCGCGTTTTCTGGAAAGCCAAACATCAAATTCATATTCTGAATCGCTTGTCCCGCAGCGCCCTTAACCAGATTATCAATCACCGACAACACGACAATTGTTTGAGCGCCCTGGGGTTGATGGATAGCAATCTGGCACATGTTAGAACCCCTTACATTCCGGGTATCTGGGTGCGAACCTTGCGGCAATACATCCACAAAAATTTCATTGGCATAGCGTTGCTCATACAAGGCTTGCAGCTCATCTAAACTCGTATTGCTGCTGGATTGGGCATATAAAGTTGCATGGATGCCGCGAATCATTGGAGTTAGATGCGGGACGAATGTGA
>JABFSV010000453.1 GCA_013140405.1 Methyloglobulus sp.
GACAGTAATCATCAGTGCGGAGCGCTGCGCGGGTACGGAGAAACCTGTCAGCCCGGCATAAAATATCGCCGTCACCAGCGCAACGATGGCGGCGACTTTTTGGGGAGACCAAGCCAAAATACCTGTCAAAGCCCAAAGTCGGATGACCAACAAGTACACGAGTCCGGCAACCAAGCCAATATGGGAACCGGAAATAACCATCAGATGGGTCGTGCCGGTGTTACGGAAAATTTCCCATTGGTTTGGGGTAAGGCTGTCGCCATCACCGATAGTCAATGCTTTAATTAGTGCTAGGCTTTTGCTGTTCGCTAGTGTTTGCTCTAATTGTTCGGCTATATATTGCCGCCAAACTAACAAATTGACCTTCCTAGATCCCCCATCCACCAGCTTAGGCTCTGGTTTGGGGCGGACATAACCCGTCGCGCCAATGCCTTCAACAAACAGCCAGCGTTCATAATCAAAACCGCCGGGATTATTTGTACCGTGCGGCGGTTTTAATCTGACTGTAAACGCCCATTCTTGTCCGGCTTTGATGGATTTGTCTGGGTAATACCACGTTAACCTTAGCTTATTGGGAATGTGCTTGGCTGATTCCAGCACATTGAAATTGAAGCGGATATGGTTGCTTTCGTGTTCCGGTAAATCGGCTATAACGCCGTGAATTTGAATATCTTGCCCTGCCAATTGCTCGGGTAAACGGTCATCTAATCGAGTTGAAGCAAAGGCAACTACCCACACTACACCCGCCATAAAAAATATGCCATACCACCACCGCAACCTTGCCAAAATGCCCAAACCAATGATTGCCACTGACAACCACGCGATTTCGGGCAATGCCGACATCTGCTGAACTGACAAGATTCCAGCAAGAAAGAATAAAACCAGTGCAACCATTGAGTGCGCTAATTATTTAAGGAGAAAGTCTGGTAAAATTGCATGAAAAATAACTATAAGAACACATATGGCTAAGGAATTTATACAAAAAATAATACAGAGGTTTGTGCCAAACCCAGAGGTTATTAGTAAGCACAAAAACCTACAGTTTCTTGGCGACAGATTGAAAAACCCGAATCTCTGGCATATTAACAGGCGTTCTATTACCGCAGCTTTTGCCATCGGCCTTCTTTTCGCTTGGGCACCTACACCCACGCAAATGGCTTTTGCTGCGGCAGGTGCGGTTTATTTTCGGGCAAACCTGCTGGTTTCCGTTGCGTTGGTTTGGGTTACTAATCCTATCACCATGCCGCCGTTATTTTATTTTGCATACCGCGTCGGGCTTTATTTTTCACATCGCCCATCGCCGGCTGACAATTTTGTGTTTTCACTAGAAGGATTGTGGTCTGGATTTGGGGATGTGATTGGGCCATTCTTGCTGGGTTGCCTTATTTTAGGTTTAATGTGTTCCCTCGCCGGATACATCGGCATGGATTTGTTCTGGCGTTATCAAGTCAGCAAGAAATGGGCGGAAAGAAAGCAAAAGCGCTCAGGGCAACCCAGTTAGTTGTCAATCCAAACATTGTATTCAACCTCTTTACTTATTATTTAGCTAAACAACAACGTAACTATCATGAACCAAAAAACGATTAACCTCATAGAACAATATTATGCCGCTTTCAATGGTGGTGATATGGACACTTTTTTAAACCTGCTGACCGATGATGTCATCCATGACATTAACCAAGGCAAACGCGAAATTGGGAAGGAAGCGTTCAAGCAGTTCATGGCCTGTATGAACTTCAACTACAAGGAACAACTGGTCGATATGGTGATTATGGCGACACCCGATGGCACTCGTGCCGCGTCGGAGTTTGTTGTGTTGGGTAAATACCTGAAATCCGATGAAGGACTGCCCGATGCAAAAGGGCAAGAATACCGATTGCCTGCGGGCGCTTTTTTCGAGGTACGTGATGGTAAAGTGGCGCGGATCACCAATTATTACAATTTACAGGACTGGATTGCCCAGGTTGGCGGTTAGGCATCTGGATCAAAGGCATAGAAGGGCATAATGAAGTTAGTCAGTATTGCTATTATCATCGGTTTCATCTTGCTTTATTTTGTGAATGCGGCCTTGAAGATTGATATTTTTAATTCGGAAATGCTCGTACACAGTGGTATCCGGTTTTTCACTGGCTTCACAATTTTAGGTATAGGCTATTTTTACGAACATAAACTCCAATTAAAGATCGCAATCTATCTGGTTTTGGCGTTAGTTTTGGCTGATGATGTGTTGGATTATTTCAGGCATGTCGATAGCTTTAGTGCTGAATACATGATCCATAATATCTACATGCTGCTTTGGGGTTGCGTGGTTGGTTACTTATCCATGCGGTATTTAAAAGGGAAAACTGGCGACCAGTTGTAGCCAAACAGGTTTTGGATGGTAGGCTGGGGCATTAAATGGTATTAAACCATTGCTATCCCAGCCTATGGATTTTAGTGTGCTGAGCTACTGTTACTTCTCAGCCAACGCTTTCAAACTTTCTAATCCACCTTAAAAATACCTTTTACCGCAGTATTGGCAACTTCTTCATTATCTTCTTAAGCTCTTCCATAATTGTGCCGTCGTCTTGTACGGTCAATACACGAGTTACGCGTGGTTTGTTGTCGCGACCAAGAAACGCAGCAGCGAAATGGTCAGGCAAAACGATTTCATATTTATTTCCTTAAGGATCGTAAAAAACACAGGGATTATAATGTGACGGCCTTGCGAAGTAAGTGAGGGATTTTGTAATCGTGCGGGGCGGTTATTAGAATTGTTCTAACCTATACAAGAAGCTGTTACGATGTTGGTAGATTGGTAGAGCAATGCTTGATTAGTTTGGCTTATGCGGGTTTACAGGTTTTTTGCATGTTTACCGTGCAATAATTGATACATTTTGGAGGGATTATGGTTAATTTATGTCACACAAAAACGCTTTGTTTCGCTGTTTTAGGAGTAAGTACAGTACTTTTCCTCAACGGTTGTTCTATATCAGATAGTGTTGGTTCAATTTCAGATAGTTCGGGTTCCATAGCCAAAAGTTCTGAAAGCATTTCGGATTCGTCAACGTCGTCCAGCAAAAACGACGAAAAGGATAAGGGCACTGGCGACAACACTTATGAAAATGATGTCCAGGATTTTACGGTGACGTATCTGCGTACAAATTCCAGCTTAACCAATCAAAATGCCTTTATGGAAGGCATCAGCGATGTTGCTTCACAAAATGGCATCGTAGACTGGGAAGCAAACCCGAAAACCTATCGGGCCATTGGTAAAGGTTTAAGAAAGGCCAAGATTTCAGGCACGCAGTATGATCTGTACAAAAGGAAATTTACCGATGGCGATGTGGGCAAGATGAGTGATATTCAAGAAGGTTATGACCGCTAGGGCTAATCCAGTGTGAGGGCCGTTGTACTTGGATTGCTGCTATTTGCGGGGAGCGTAAATGCCAAGGTATTCCAATTCCTATACATAGAAGCCAGGCAAGGCAATGCCAGCGGAGGGCATGTTGCCGTGCAATTGGACGAGGATGTTTATCATTACCAGTACGAAAATGCGCTCATTCGCTTGGTCAAGCACAATGCCGAGGCTTTTCGGGTTGATTATCAACTGCTTCAAAATCGCAGCAT
>JABFSV010000211.1 GCA_013140405.1 Methyloglobulus sp.
TTGTGCTTGCTCGGGGTTATCCCAGATTTTCGGGTTTTCGAGTTCCCTTAAGACTTCAACCAGGCGTTCGCTTTTGTTGTCAAAGTCAAAGATACCTCCTAAGCGCGTCGCCACGGCTTTTCAGGTCAGCAATTTTATTCTTGATAGGGTTTATTTCTTGCATGTAGATGGGTGATATTGCAGGGTGATGAATAATTTTAAGCGGGTAAATTATATCATCATGTGCAGCAAGTCATGTTTATCAAAATAATTGGGTTTGTTGGCAATAACGTTATGGTCTTTTAACCATCACCAATAACCCACCAACAATCAAGGCACCACCAATAAGAATACGTAGCGTGATAACTTCTTTGAGCAAAAGCCAGGCGAGTAAGATAGCGACCACAACACTGCCTTTGTCGATTAACGCAACTGTAGCCACGTCACCGAGTTTCAATGCCTTATAGTAGAAAATCCATGATAGCGTCGTCGTCATGCCGGATAAGCCTAGCCAGAGAATATTCATCCTGTTTAGCAATAGAAAGTCACCGGATGGCACGGCTATGGCTGCAAAACCGAATACGAATAGGCTAACAAACAGGGTGCGGACAGTCAGGCCAAGTTCACCGGAGATACCCGGCAAGCCCATTTTGGCGATGACGGAAGTAAACCCGGCAAAGATCATTGAAATTAATGCGTAAACGACCCACTTATCCATGCGTTTATTGCTTTTGGAAGTAATAAACTACAGCACATACAGCCAGTTGCAAGAAAATGAAGCCCCAAAAATATAAGCCAAACAGGATGATTTTGACTTGTTTGGGTTGTTCCGTTGATTTGAACTTGAGGATTAACAGGCTAAGTGCTGTTGAAAGTGTCACCAGCACTGCGCCAATTACTGCGTATGACATCCTTAATCCCGGACAGGGGAGGGTGCTAGCACCATGCGTGTGCCGTTGGTTTCTGCTGGGCTGACAACGCCGGCGGCTTCCATGTCTTCAATCATGGTGGCGGCGCGATTATAGCCGACTTTAAAACGCCGCTGAATGCTGGAAATTGAGGCTTTCCTGGATTGGGTGACAAATTCCACGGCTTGGTCGTATAAGCTGTCTGACTCTGGATCGCTACTGTAACCACCACCGCCAGATGTGCCAAAACCGTCACTGTTTTCGAAGCTTTCCTGGGTGATTTCGTTGAGGTAATTTGGCGGTGCAGTCTGTTTTAAAAATTCGACAACACGATGCACTTCGTTATCGTCAACAAAAGCGCCATGTGCACGAATCGGGATGCTAGTGCCGGACGGCAAGAACAGCATGTCGCCATTGCCTAACAAGGCTTCCGCGCCGCCTTGGTCGAGGATGGTGCGCGAATCAATACGGGATGAAACCTGAAAGGAAATGCGTGTGGGGATGTTGGCCTTAATCAATCCGGTCAAGACATCCACCGACGGACGTTGGGTAGCTAACACTAAGTGAATACCAGCGGCACGGGCTTTTTGCGCCAGACGGGCAATCAACTCTTCCACTTTTTTGCCGACGATCATCATCATGTCGGCCAGTTCGTCGATGACGATGACTATGCTGGGCAAGGTTTCTAGTGTTGGGAATTCTTCACCCTCGGCCAATGGATTTAGCATTTGGAACATAGGGTCACGAATAGTTTTGCCACTGGCGGCAGCATCCTCAACCATTTGATTGAAGCCAGCAAGGTTTCTTACGCCCATTTTGGACATCAATTTATAACGCCGCTCCATTTCACCAACCGCCCAACGCAAGGCATTTTGGGCTTCTTTCATGTCGGTGACGACAGGGGTCAACAAATGCGGAATGCCTTCGTACACGGATAGTTCCAGCATTTTCGGGTCGATCATAATCATCCGTACTTGTTCTGGTGTGGCTTTGTAAAGCAAGCTCAAGATCATGGAATTGATGCCGACCGATTTACCTGATCCGGTAGTTCCGGCTACTAGGGCATGGGGCATTTTGCCTAAATCAGCCATCAGTGGTTGGCCTGAAATGTCTTTACCCATTGCCAGCGTCAGCAAGGAGATCGATTTTTCAAAGGATCGTGATGCCAGCAATTCGCGCAAAGTCACCATTTCCCGTTCACGGTTAGGAATTTCCAGACCGATAACCGACTTGCCAGGAATGACTTCGACGATACGTACACTGGTGACAGATAAAGCCCTTGCCAAGTCTTTAGACAGGCTGCTGATACGACTTACTTTAACACCAGCGGCGGGCAATAACTCGAAGCGGGTAATCACTGGGCCGGGCAAGAATCCCACGACTTCTACTGATACATTGAAATCGGCGAGGATGTCTTCCACCAATCGTGACATTTCTTCCAAGTCGCTTTGGGTATAACCTTTGACGCGGGTATCCCTGTTGTCGAGAAGCGCCAATGATGGTAAAACTTCACCATTTGTAGTTGGCAAATGTGTCGGGCGTGGCTGCTTTTGGGGTTCTTTAGCAACTTTTTCGACAGGGCTAAAAATGGAAGAGGGCAGGGTCAGGGTGGGTAATTTAACTTCGGGCACAGGTTTTTTTGCAGGGCTGGCACTAGCACTAGACGTTGGTGCTGATGTTGTTGTTGTAGATGCTGGGGGTACGTAAGCGGCTTTAAAATAAGTTTCCGCTTCAGGTTGGACAAACCCTGCCACCACGGCTGGTCTAGGTCTGTTACTGTATATTTCCCAGAAACGAAGTACGCTATTTCCCACAACATCAATCAGTAAAACCGAATATTTTCCGATTAAATCCAATATGGTTAGCCACGAAAGTTGCGTAGCAAGCGTAATCCCGGCTAGAAATGAGGCAATCAAAAATAAGGTCGCGCCAGAATTGCCGCACATTAACAACAACGAATCACCGACTTCCTGACCGATAATGCCACCCGTATTGCCGGGCAATTCCACGCCGATCCTCAAGATATGCAGGTAAAACAAAGCGGCACTGGTGACGATTGCGATTAGAGAGCCTAGCCAATGCAGGATTAATGATGTTTTTCTGCGGTTTTCTTTGCCAAGGATATAAACAAAGTAGGCGTGTCGTATAATCACGAAAGGCAAAACGAAAGCGACTACGCCAAAAAAGCTGAAACAAAAATCTGCCAACCAGGCACCTACAACGCCTCCGGCATTCGTGACCGTCTGCGCCGTGCCGCTGTGCGTCCAGCCCGCATCTTCATTACTGTAGGTAAATAGGGAAATCAGGAAAAACAGTGAGCCGGCAAAGAAAACCAGCACAGCCACTTCCCGTAAACTGCGAAACGTCTTTTCTTCCAATACAGCAGCCATGATAGAACCCGCGAGAGAAATGCCAATAAAACATGATTATAGACCAATAATCAGAGGTGATACATTAATTAAATAATGAAAAAATTTAAAAGTTTTTGTCGTATTTCGGTGAGATTAACTGATGTTATGCGTTAATAGTTTAAGCAATCCTTGAAGACCCCAAGGATTGCTTAGCCCTTAAGCCGTAAAAAGCGTAAATGGCAATAGAACACCTAGATTAGCCTTTCTGTTTTCACCCCCTAAATCGCGCTTTGCCCTGGTGTGGGTTATACCTACTTTCTGGTCTTATAGCGAAAGCTGAATTAGTGATTTTAGCTATTG
>JABFSV010000256.1 GCA_013140405.1 Methyloglobulus sp.
GTACCTTGGCGATGATGCAGTATTCCGACCTGGACATTTCTATCATTGATGAGCTACCTCCTGGCAGGAAGCCCGTCACCACCAGCGTCATTCCTAGCGAACGGCGCGATGATGTTGTTGCCAGAATCAACAACTGGGTGAACAACAAAAAACAGGCTTATTGGGTGTGTACGCTGATCGAGGAATCTGAAATCCTTCAATGTGAAGCCGCCGAAAACACCGCTCAACGGTTATCAGCAGCCTTACCTGATGTACGTATCGCACTATTGCATGGACGACTGAAAGCCGTAGATAAAGATGCCATCATGCTGGCTTTTAAAAACCATGCCATTGATCTCTTGGTTACCACTACCGTAATAGAAGTCGGCGTTGATGTACCGAATGCCAGCCTGATGATAATCGAAAATCCAGAACGGCTTGGGCTTTCCCAACTACACCAATTACGGGGTCGGGTTGGGCGTGGCAGCGATGACAGTTTTTGCCTACTAATGTACCAACCACCCTTATCCGATAACGCCCGCCAACGATTAGGTATTTTAAGGGATAGCAACGATGGCTTTTTGATTGCCGAAAAGGATTTGCAATTGCGCGGCCCTGGTGAAGTCATGGGTACCCGCCAGACTGGGCAAGTGAATTTTAAAATCGCCGATTTGGTCAGGGATGCCGATTTACTGGATAATATCCCCACCATTGCTGATTCCCTGTTAGCCGACACACCAGAGAGCGTAGCGCCATTAATAGACCGCTGGTTAGGCTGTTCTTCAGATTATTCCGAGGTTTAATACCCCATTGACTACCAAGAGTTTTTTATTTAACCGTGAACCTGTGTGGCATGAACACAGGCGAGGAAGCCAGCATCATCTTCCAGAAGCTGTCCAATCCTGGGCTTACGAAACGGGTTCACTTACCCAGCGGCTGCGTGATTATTACGGTAACACTATTGCCGTTACCATCCTTTTCCACCAGTGGCGCATACCGTTTTTAAGCGAACGCAGACAACTTCAATTACCCCAACACAGATACGGCCTAACCCGTGAGGTAATGCTACATCAGCAAGGCAAACCTTTGCTCCTGGCGAGAACCATCATCCCCGAAGAAACCATCAAAGTTGCCCACCGCAACCTGTCGCATTTGGGCACTCGTCCACTAGGTGAAGTGATATTTTCCTATCCTGATTTGGAACGGATTAGCATGGATTTGACTTTGATATCACCAGCTACATGGAGATTACAAGCGAAACAAACCGCCAATATCGACCAACCCGTCTGGGGACGAAGAACAATCTATGCCATTCAAAAAAGGCCTATGTTGGTGAGTGAGTTTTTCCTTCCGGAAATCTTGGGGCATTGACCGATATATCAATCCATTACAATTGCAAAAGCCTCGTAAGATACAATATACCTAACATATAGGGAGAGCGTAAAGTTTTCTTCGTAAATGAGTAACACCCTTCTCTCCACACCCATATCGAACGTTACGCCTTAGCAAGTTGCCTCGATGAAGTGTAACGGAATCGAGAGGGCGGAGAGGTTTCGTTTGTCCTCGATTCCACTGCGTTCATCGAGGCTACTTGCTAACCCGTAACGTGCACTAGTTTGAACAACAAAAATTTATCTTTTTAAAATATTTTTTGGTGGCTCATCGATAACTAAAGGGTAAACTGGATTTAACGGATAATTTGAGTTTGCTCCCATATCCTGCACCAATATTTTAGCTTCCACATTAGATGCTGGCGTTATCCATATTCTGCTCATGACCATTGGCATCAGATAAACTTCATCAATACCTACACCATCTGCTTCTGCAAATTCTGCTTTCATTTTTGGCACATCCCAAGTTTCCTTATAAGCAAGGAACAAAGGATCGGTCGAATCAAGCTCCATGTCGGCCTCTGTCCATTTATTCATATAAGATTGCTCAAATACTAGGGCGTATTCCCCTTTTGGAATAGCAAGGGAACGGCTCTCGCCCATTAACGGTTCAACAACCATGCCTTCGTCACCAATCACTTTAAAAGGCACTTGAATTGCACGGATGGTTCTTTCATCGAAATGGGCTTGCTCGTTGATAAATACGTCGATATGTATCGGCGAATTATCCGTAATAATGAAAAATACAAACATCCCCGGCCAGGCAAAAAAACCTTGTGAACCATGCACATCTTTAAAAAAGCAAGGCTTTTCTCCTTCTTCATAATAGGTGGTGTCGTAAACGTACACTGTTCCATAGTCAATGTATGAAAAATAAGAGAGGATTTTCATATCTTAAAAACTACTGGGTATAAGCGTCTCTACAAAATAGCGCACCACTAAGTGGTGAGCCAATTAATGCATCAATCAATTCTATCTGATCGCCATCGTTGTATGGTGTCAGAAGCTTACCTAAAAATGCTCCTGACGCACGATTATCCGTTGGTGTCATGTATTGAATATGTGCCGTACCAGCGTTTTGAATAACAGCCTTTGGTGGGAATTCGTCACGGTCTTTCCCTGCTATTGTCGGATAACCCGCTACGGATTTTACACTTCTTGCGATTGCCCTGGCTTTAGCGGCTGCACTTTTTGTATCTATAGTAACAATACGCTCTTTATGAATACGACCCTTGCTATCGGGAATCCCAGCTTGCGCCCTTTGGACATGTAATGTAGATTCCGGCCAAGATCTTTTGTCATAACACATCAGCCCAAGCGCCAAGTTTAACACTGGGGTGGTTTGGTTTAAACCTAAGTGCCATTTGATGGCTTGAGGATGAACCCGTATATTGGATGCGCTAGCATGTTGAAAAATCTTGCTCGCATTTGCAGGAGCAATATTAACCCCAATAGTAGCCCCTGGATCAAACCAAAAACCGGTATTGACAACTTTAAAATACAGTCGGTTTGTTTTTGCAGTCAATAAATCAGACGGTTGCAGGGTTAACGGCAGCGATATTCCTGGCCATGCAAGTATTTGGACATTCGTGCTTATGCGTACGCCATTGAACCATATATCAACCGCATCACCGTCATTGTTATACGGAGATCCCCCTCCTGCATCGAATACTTGCAAGGTTATAGTTTGCTTGCGGAAAATATTTTCTGATAATGAATGTTGTGGGTGTGTTGTAATCGAACGAGCCACTGCGATTGGGGCAGCAATACCGCTTAAGGGTTGTTGCTTTGCTGCATCCTGTTGCTTTTGGCAAACATCGTTATAAACGTTATGCCGAAAACGCCAAGTTTGTAAACTCAGCTCCAAATCGGGATATTCCTGCATGACAGCGTAATCGTTAAACCAACCGATTTTTGGATGTGTGTTTTGAAAATTCTGGGCAAAGTCCGTGTAGTCAGGATCTTCGCCTTTTATCAACGCTATTTCAAAAGCGCTGGGCAGGTAAAGATTTCCGATTTTGATACATGGGGGAGCATCAGCAGCAGACCATGCTTTAATTGGTATTAATGTTAAAGCAACAAGGAGTGTGCATAATTTTAGTGTTTGTTTGTTTGTTTGTTTGTTTGTTTGTTTGTTTGTTTGTTTGTTTGTTTGTTTGTTTGTTTGTTTGTTTGTTTGTTTGTTTGTTTGTTTGTTTGTTTGTTTGTTTGTTTGTTTGTTTGTTTGT
>JABFSV010000472.1 GCA_013140405.1 Methyloglobulus sp.
TTATTTGAACCAAAGTCTATTTTAGGGCGGCGTGCTTGTTTACATGCGGTTGAAAGATGTGCAAAAAACGTCTGTTTTGAGCTTGATACCCTATTTTTATAAAAAGGCCGCACAATTTGTGACATCCAGCCTCTTGGTTTATCAACACGGCCTGTTGCCTGTACGTAGATACGGTGACAATCTTTCGGTTAAATGACCGCTGATACGACCCCGCCGATGACGGTTGGCCCATAGAACAGCGCCAAAGCACCTCCCACACCGACCACAACGGCAGCGATGGATTGCCTGATAATTCCGCCAGACAAGCCCACCAGGAACATGGTCAACGCAATGATCTTGCCTAGCGTACCCTGTGTCCAGCCAACCAAAAGGGTGTAAATCGCATCGAACTCGGTGCCACCCGTACCCGCCACTGCCTCAGGTATCATTACCGCATGCAGCATAAGCGTTGCAACAAAGGCAACACAGGGCATTTTCACTGACGAAAGTTTTTTTATAGCGTCCATAGCAAACTCCACAAATAGGTTTATTGATTAATCAGCAGCTTGATGACAGCAAACTGTGCATGATTCCGGGAAAAACCGGAACAATGCCATTGTCAAAAATAAATTCGGAATTACCAAGCGCGAAAGAACGCCAAAATAGGTGCTCTTTTGGTGGGGAACTGAATAATGATACTGGAGGCTAAAAAGTGCAAATGACCGTAGACAATAAACGCTTTGTCTACGGATCTGCCAAAAATCATTTGGCTTAATAAAACCGGATCCACGATAAATCCGGTTTTGGTGCGGGAAAAAGCTTATCTACTGCTATTGACAGGGGGCGTTGTAATTGACAGTGGCGACAGCATTGCCCCAGGGGACTTGAACCTTTCCCCCAAATTCCAGCGGCGGCCCTCTATTTCCGTGTAGAGGTAACCGTCTGCGTGCAAATCACCGTCATCGTCCTCCCAGGATGCCATCCATATCCGCATCACTTTGGCTTGCGTCCGGATGGGAACCGGTTGCTCGATACGCGGGACAGCCACCTGGCTCGTGCGGTGCTGCACAACTTTGGTTGTGCCCGGTTTCTTGCCGATGTCCTTGCTATCAGGATTGCCAGGCTTAACATAGTCAGATGCCTCGGTGGCTTGGTAGACTTGCCGCGCGGATAGGCAATGCACACCGTCTACCCCGCCAGGGCAAGTATAATCGCTTTGCCCGACACCCAACCATGAACAACCGTGCAGCCCGCCCATGACAACACAAAGCGCCAGGATTGAACAGGGCTTATCTGCCGTTGATTTCATCTTCAAGGTCTTTCTCCAGTAAGGTTTTGAATGATTTTGCCCCGCCCCTGTGGGTATTCTTTGAGGCCAGGAATATATAAGGCACACCTTGGATATCCAGCAGCTTGGTCGCCACCACCGCTTTTTGTAACGGCTTCAGGTCACAGCCCCCGCCTTTTGTAAGGGCTGGCAGTTTTGTATAATCTTGTTCTACCAGGGCTTTCAATGATTGTGCCTTATCCTTGTTGCAGATCAGTTTCTTGGTTATTTCCGCTGATTCCTTCCCCAATACGGGTATCAGCACGAGCTTGAACTGGTACTCCTTGCCTAGCGGCTCCAATTGCCCTATGAGGTCGTGGCAATAATGGCATTGCGGATCGACAAAAATAGTGACCTCCCTGTTGCCGGAACCGATAGTCAATGCCGACAATTCGTCAGGGTTAAGCCCGATTTTCCGCAAATCGACCTTGTTGATGCCATTGGTGTCGGCAATAGACCCAAGGATTTTCCCTTGCCACATATCGACGAGCTTGAAATTCCCTGTAATCACAAAGTGACCGTTGTCTGTTATCAGGAACTGTTTGTCATCCGCCTTTATCATGGACAACCCAGTGACCGGCAGACGCTTTACTTCGTCCACGCTTTTCATAATGTCCTTTACCTCGGCTGTCATTTCGGTGTCGGTTTTTGGTGTTGGTATCTGCGGTGGGCTAGCCGACCAGGCCAAGCCTTGGTCGAATGCCACTAACACGATAACCAGTAGCAGCCTATGTTTTTTCATTATTTTGTCCCTGATATTAAGGCTCGAAACCATAACCACCCCCATCGTAGTCAGCACTGTAGCCACGGTCGTAGTTACCATAACTTCCGCCGTAATTCCCGCCCGTTCCACGCTGTCTATAGTCAGGCATCCCAGATGTTCCCATGTGGCGTGTCCCGCTATTTATATAAGTATTACGGTCAGCACTTGCCATCGTATTGCCCGTACTGGATTTGGACTTGGGCTGGAGCGACAAGCCCCGGATCATGATGAAATCCACTTTCCTGCCAGCGTCCACTTCAATGATCGGGAAAATATTTTTTGCCATGTCCAGGTAATATTGGGCAATCTGCGTTGCTGCCCCCTTGATGCCGCCTGCTAATGCCTGACCCCCTATCATTTCGGCCGATGGGTACTGGTAGGCTTGCGCCTGTCCAGGGAGTACGCTGGTTTGTAATGATTGCACCCGTTGCGGGGCAAAGGCGTTGGTGATCCCCGACACAAAGCCGGACAGTAATGCGTTTCCAATGATTTGGCCGTTCTTGCTGACCAACCGTCCACGAATGCCCGCCTTGCCGTCTTCCCCGACAGAATAGGCATCCATCGTTGTTTCTATGATGCTGCCATCCTTTTTGACGCACGATATCCGCTCTGCCCGCATATAGGCGCGTTCCGAACTCATATCACCATATCCGCTGGCAATCAAAAAGCATTCCCGGATATCCATCCTGAATCGGTTCGGCAATATCGCCTCATGCTTTACGCGCATGAGCGCGGGGAATGGATCTTGCCGCGATTGGTTGGATGTTGGTGCATCCAGGCCTGTTATCAATGTTCCGCTGACAATACTGCCGGCGGGCAAGAACATGTCGGGCATACCGCTTCTACCGGATGACGATTTGACATTCACGTATTCGGCAATCTTGCCTCTGCTTGTTTTATTCCCTGCATTGCTATTGGCTCCGTTTTTATTGTCACCGCCCGATCCGGTAACGACCCTGATCTTGGGGCCTGTTTCTGCCGCGCCTGTTTGATTGTTGCCCGTTGTTGTAGCGGGTTGTTGCCCTAACAAGTCCGGCATCCCTGGCTGGAAACCTTCTTTGCCACCGCCGCCCAATTTCCGTTTGCTTCCTAAAGCTCCGCCTTCATTCAACTCAGGTAGCGGTACTTGCGCTTTAAGGGAATCCTGTGCGTCCTGCACTTTTCCAAATAGCTCCGTTGTCTGCTCGTTCAGTTTGGCGGTTTTTTTGTTAAGTTCGTCCGCCTGGATTTTGATCTGTTCAGTTGCGTTGTGGATCCTTTCGTCCTGGCGTTGAAAGGCGATACGTATTTCATTGACTTGTTCAGTCAACTTGTTCAGCCGTCCACCCATTGCGTCAATGGATACATCCCGGGGCTTTTTTCCATTGAACAGCGTGTACTCAACTTTTCTGTGTTTCTGGATAAAATTTATCGCGCCGTCATTTGAGGTTGCCGTGACCATGATGGTTGCGGCCACAAATAGCAGCGCCCCCCCACCCATTAGCGTCAGCTTCTTGCGCCTTGACGGATCCAGCGTCTCGTACCAG
>JABFSV010000502.1 GCA_013140405.1 Methyloglobulus sp.
AAGTGCCATAAAGATTGCCATCGTTGCCGACGACCAAAGATGCCGAAGGCCTGCTTCCTTCGGTTGCACCAAACACAAAATGATGGATAATTGAGTAAATGCCAGTCGTTGTCAGTTTGTACACGATACCAACGCCGTTTAGTCCACCAGAAGTTGTTGTCCCATAAAGAGTCCCATCAGCTATCTGTACGGGGGGAGTTGGGCGTAATATTCCATTATCAATACTATAACCATCATTCAATACGGCTCCAAATTGATGTAACACAGTAACCACGCCAGCTGGTGTCATTTTAAAGACCGCCCCTCCTGCGGCATTGCCATTGGTGGTTGTACCATAGAAATTGCCATCCAATCCAAGCATCAATACCGAAGGAGAAGGGGGCAGTGAACCTGCTTTGGGAATAAAAGCATGCATAACCTTATAAGCACCTGTCGGTGTTATTCGAAACGCATTTCCTACAATAGTGCTCGACGAAGATGTGGTGCCGTACAGATTGCCATCTCGTCCCTGGATGAGTTGACCATGTGGTAATCTCCCTTCCGTACCGACAAGATCATGAAGGGTGGTCACTACCGCCTGCGCCATCAGGCTGTTACCGAAAAGCACGAATGCCATCAATTTAAAAAAAAAATTTTTCGTTATAACCAAATCAGTTGCCATAGTGACTCCTTCGTTATTATTATCAATAATCCAGTGTAGCTGGCTGCCGTTGTTAATCGTGTATTTTTCTAATATATCAAACGTGCTGATATATACTTTTATTAGGCGTTAAAATAAACACAAGTTATTTGAACCTGCGAGAAAAATCCTCCTGGGCACCTTCCTTTAATAACTTGTAAGCCTCCCTGATATTTTCTTGTGAACTCGATAATAAGAGGTCATGCCCTTTTATGAGCTTTTGTTTCTCATCATCTGTTGCACTGCTAGCAGCTGCGCTAAACTTTTCATTGGCAGATGCCACGTCTTGCTTCGCTGAAGCTATCTTTTTGTTGTAAGCAGCAAGCAACTCCTCATAAGATTTAGTGTCTTTTCCCGCAACCTTAAGGGCATCTATGCGCTTTTGTATCCCTAAAGAAGCGGCATCAGCATCTGATACCAACTGATTTTCTTTCGACACAAGAACCAGCGCATTCGCACGATCAACACTGCGCCTACTTTTTATCCATTCGGCCTTTACTTTGTCGGCAACATTTTTGACATCCGCTTTTGTAGCGCTCCGGCTTATTTCAGCCTTGAGTACCTCAAACATGTCAAGTTCAGCAATAAGCTCAGAAACCAGGCTTTTCCTATCTGATTCGTTTAAGGTGGCTATTTTTTCAATCCTGTCCTTAAACGGCGCAAGTTGACCAATGCGATTGTCAACTTGTTTTAAAAGGTACATTTTTCCTCTATGAACCATTGCTTTTGTGGGATTGATATTTCCTTGTTCTTCCCCCAAAATCTTTCCTACAGAGAAGCTGTTAGCTTGCGGTGTTGGCGTTGCTTCTGCCTTATGTTCGCTACCGATTGGTTCCTGGCCTTTATCCTTAATAGCTTCATATTGGGCAATCAAGACATCTTTTACAGGAACATCGCTTACAAATGAAAATGAAGCCGCAATAACCGCCAAAAAAACAATCGCTAACGATAATGTTGTGGTGAGATTTTTCATGACTAATTCCTCTTACTGTTAAGTTTTGAACGTATAACCTGACTGTATAAATTATTAATGCGGATCACAATGCCTGACGTGAACATATGATCCATTAACCTTACACAAATCCCTTAAAACTTTCATAAATTGGTGATGGCGAAGAGGTTTAGAGCCTCTCCGCCGTCAGCCTTACAATATCCAACAGTATGGACATTGTTTTTATCTATCCCACTTCATCGGTCAGGTTGGCGGTGTTTTGCCAACCTAGCTTTTGAAGGTTTTACTGGGCTGCATGAATATCGCAACCCTTTTTTCAACTACCGTACTCAGTTTACTGTCATGGTATAGGTTGCTTGGGCAGTTGCACCGCCATTGGTCAACGTATAATTAACCGTATAAGTACCTACTCTCGACAGCCGCCGTGCTTCATTAGTCCCTCCGACACCTGTCAACTGCCATGTCACTACGTTATTACCAGCACCAGTTACAATAGCTGTTGCAGTAGCAGTGCCGTTAGTGAAGCTGGAGCTATTAATAGTCACAGTTCCGGCATTATTAGGCGCATCATTGCCACGAACATTGAAAGAAATGTTCTGCACCCCTCCTGCTCCACTTGCTAATGCATTTAGTGCATCGTTAACTGCCGTAATCGTCGCATTTCCCGATAGTATCACCGCTTGTTGGCTACCTGGAATAGCGTTAGAGTTATTGGTAACAGTCAGCGTTCCAGTTTTGAGACCACCTGTGGTAGGTTGAAAACGTACTCTGATGATACAGGTTGCGCCATTCGCCCCCAAAGCTGCACCACAGTTACCAACAAAACCACCCACCCTTGAAAAACCAGCACCAAGTGAACCATTCAGAACGACGCTGTTGATAGTCAAGGGAGCAGTACCCGAGTTAGATAGGATAAAGTCTCTGGTTGGCCCTGTTCCTGCAGCCGCTGCAGTTTGTGTGCTACCAAAATCGAAAGCACTCTCTGACAAAGCCGCAACAGGCGCAGTTCCTGTACCGCTCATTGCAAGGTTAGTCACTAGTCCCACCCCGTTGTGAACGATGACAACAGATGCCGACTTCAAACCTGATGAATCAGGTGTGAATCTCACACTGATAGTACAAGTTTGGTTTCGAAGAAGGGTTGTACCTGCTGTACAGGTGCCACCGGTTCTTGTAAACAAAGTTGCATTGGCACCCGAAATCGCCACACTATCCAAAACAAGGCTCGCAACCCCACTGTTTCTGACCGTTACCGTGCGAGCAGCTGAGGTTGTACCCACGATTTGGTTAGGGAAACTAAAATTGCCTGTCGTTGCAACAGTGGGAGTAATAGAGACTATTGGCCCCCTAGTGGTACAAGTCCCCCTAACAGCACCAGGTACTTGACAGAAGCTCAACTGTTCCATATTCCACAAGGTGTCGATACCGTCAGTGGATCGAGGCACAGCAGGTACAATCGGTGCAGCAGCAGTAGGATCTGCATTGTCAGTAACAGTCACACTGCCATCAGCATTGCCGACGACGGTATACTCATTTGCTGGCCCTGAGAACAACGCCTTATCGCAGTTAACCCGAGCTGAAGCTGGATTAACATTGCAGTCAGGCGTAACAATTGTAGGCCGCAGGATTTCCCGAACAGCGACGATGTTGCCTGGATTGACCTTACCTGCAAACACGGCTGCTTGCAACGTCATGCCCGCAGTACCAGTGCCGAAGTTTCCAGAAGCAGCTACGTTCTCCATAAGGCCAGTACTGCCTAACAGAGTACCCGAACCATCATTAATAACATCAATAACTTCGCCATCGCCATCCAGAATAACGACAGGAGCATGAACACTTAGCCGTACATTCAAGTACTTGTCACCGTCAAGGATGTCATTGGCACCACGACCTTCAAGGGTATCGCTACCAGCACCACCCAGAAGGATATTACCTTCACCCCAGACACCACCAGGAGTACCTAGACCCGCAAAAGCTGGCTCAGCTTCTAAACCGCAGAAGTATGTTGAGGCTGCATCAGTGATCGGTTGTGGATCGACAACCCTCATTGCGGGTGTCACTAACAACTCCAGTCCAGCAATACGTGCCACGCCATCTGCGTCCAATGCGTCACAGCCGATGAAACCACCGGCACCGGCAAGGCCACCAACCGCGCTGGGTATAGCGTCGTCACCACGCAAGGTATCATTAAGATTCCAACCAGACAGCGCTTCAACTTCGTTGAAACGGTCACGGACAGCATTAGCAGGGAGCGGAACACCGACTAGATTCAGATTCAAGTCCATATTTTGGGCTTGTGGATCATTAAGGCCTATCAGCCAATCCCAGCCAGCACCGCCAGCATTCTTTTCAACGCCAGGGCCAGCCACACCGATGTCATCGCCGCCTTCCATGTCATAGTCGTCGTCACCACCTTGTCCAATCAGAATGTCATGGCCAGGCAGGTTGTGATCGTCAAAAAACAAGGAAGAACTATCACCGATCAACAGGTCAGGTTGGTCACCGCCTTCTTCCCAGTCATCGCCACTATCACCGAAGACAGCATCTGTACCTTGTCCGGCGATGGCGAAATCGTCACCTGCGCCTAAAAAGGTTTCATTGATATTGCCACCGCCATTGGTGAAGTCCTTGCCATCGCCAGCAATAATGATGTCGAGGCCGATACCGCCGTCGATGGCATCATTGCCAGGACCGCCTTTTATGAAGTCGTCACCCGATGTGTCGGTGATAATATCATCGCCTTCGCCACCCAGGACAACATCATCGCCGCCGCCGCCTTCGATTCTATCATTGTCAAGGCCACCCCAGAACGTATCGTTGTCGTTGCCGCCATAGAAGTTGTCAGCAAAATCAGTACCGTTATAGACTGCCTGACCGTTAATGCCGGGAGGATCGACGCTATTGGTTGAGCGATATTGAATTCTTCCATTAGGTGAGCGAAGTAACAGAAGGTTTTCATTACACTCCGTTTCTGGGTCGTCATTGACCGAGCCTGCACCAGTAATAGCACTGCCAGAAGCCGCAGGCCATGTAAGCCGACCAAGCTCAAATTTACAATCGGCGGTCGCAAAGGGATCAGCCTTTAAGGTATGGGTATACGGATTGGTATTACGCAACACTAACTCGGCGAACGAATTGCCTTCAAGCTGAGCCCGCAAGTTCATACCGGGTGTACGGGCAAGGTAATAAAACCGATCGCCATTTTGGAGGTCGGTCATTTGCTTCTCAAACACATAGTTGAAGGTAGGCCCTAACAGACCACCAAACACATTGGTGTTCTCAGCAAGGCCACCCATCCACAGGTCGATATCGTCAACTCCCGTTTGCGATACGCCCCCGACATTCGCCCAGACACCAGTGCTGAACATGAACTCGGCAGCGTCCGGGATCGTCGTGCCGTTGACGATCAGTCCGGCGGCTGCGCGTCGAGATGCCAGCGTGGCAGGCTCGTTGTCGCCAACGGTGCTGAAATCGTTGTCAGGGCCTGCACTCGCAAAGAGAATACTCGGGTGTTTACCATACGCCGCAATGAAGTTGACCAAAGATGCATGGTGCTTTATCGCCTGGTCGAAATCAATCCAGTTCGAGTATGGCGCCAATTGGCCATCATTCGTCGCTGCAAATATTTGCTTGCGGACGTTATTCAGGGAAGGCACACCCTCGCTACGGGCACGCATCATGTTAAGGCTAGGCAAGTCAAGCGGAAGCCCCAACAGATTGTTACGTAACGTGTCAGTGACGAATTCGTCGATCTCATTACCCACTTGGTCTGACAAGCCCATTATAAGCTGACCAGTCGCCTGATGGGCATCGAGCTTTATGTCAGGGTTACCACTATTATAGAATTCTACAGGGTTGAGGAATCCTTTGAGCAAGCCAATTTCATTATCCAGTGGCGTATCTGCTATTATCGGATCACCATTTGCATCACGAAGTTGAGGACGCGGGAGGGTCTCGGTCAACATTGAGTGGCCGAATCGGTAAACCGCATGGGCAAACTCAGCCGTAATCGCGGAGTTGACATCGGTTTGGTTAAAGGCAAATGCTTCAAAGGGGTTGATCGCAGGTTGGACCTTGCGAGCGAACTCCTCAAACACCAAATGCTGGTATTGCATTTCAGTGACAAAACGTGCGGCCTGGAACATACGCTCACCAAAAGTGAAGGTCTTGTTCGTCCCCGAGGCCACGATGGCTTTGAAATCAGCCAAAAGAGCAGCGTTTTCAGGCAAAGCCAGTACGGCAGCATTGTAATCGACCAGGCGGTCATGTTCCATGTGAAAGATCTGGTGGATGGCAGTCAGGGCGATATTCTCGTTACAACGACCGTCACCGCAGATAAAGTGTTCGTCTAGCAGGTCATCATCATAAGACCCTGGTGGATCTGCTGTGGCCAAACTCGACCCAACAAGATTGTCATTATCCGGGAAGAGTGTTCCGATGAGTGGGTCTCCTGAGTTAAGACAGGGTGTGTTGGGGGGGGAGCCAGGCGGAAGCGCCGAGCAGTCCAGGTGGAACGTTGGTGCTGCACTGTGCGCGATGTCATTCAGGAATGCCGTATTGATACGACGGACCACGTCCACAGGCGCAGGAACCGGGTTGGCTATATTACCCTCGAGTAGACCTGTACCGTTATTCGTAACAAATTGGGGAAGACCACGGGCTGGGCCGGGAATAAAGTTACCATAGGGGTCAGCCGCGATCATGGGGATATTGTTTACGTCAGCATCAACCAGTTGAAGACCGAGCTTGTCTGCAACCTCATCTTTGACTGTCGACCACTTGGCTATGCCGCCAACAGGTGCTGGCTCAGAGAGGAACTTGCCTGTGGCGACGGGACGATCGTCCGCGGTACCGAGGAGGTTGTCGGGGCCAGCGACCATCGTATACTCACGCAACAACACTTGATGCGAAGAATGTGAGGTGTAGGTTTGGCTTTGGTCTACAAACGGACTGTCGGAGTTAACCGTACCACGGTAGCAGTTAGGATTGGTAGGGTCAGAACAGCTAGGAGGTACAATAGTGCCTCGTGTCAGAACCATAAACTGCTTGTTTGCAGGCAAGTTGTCAGCACTTTCGTCGCAACCGACAGGGACGTTGATCCCAGGCACATCACACACGGTCAGAGGATCGTCAACCAAGGTATGATCCGGCCCAGCAATCAGAGGGTCATCAGCCTTCAAAGGCACAAAGACAGCACCGTTACCGCCGTTGTTTATCTTGTCGAGGCCGTGGTCAAAAAACTGGCCGAAGATAGTGAACAACGAGTTGAAAGGTGGCGAAAGCCCAACATCGGTGGTCACGTTCGGGATCAACAAGGTTTCAAAATCAGGCACTACCCCACACCCGGAGGGAAGTCCGTTACTATCACACGGCAGCACGATAGGGGCTCCACCCTGCGCCCTGGGAGGATTAAGGTATACATAAGCAGCAGCTAGGTTGGTTGAGGTCTGGTCAACAATCAGGTTACTGATCATGCGCGGTTGGCTGTCGACTACTGCCCCGCCGGTCTGGTTATAGTTGGTCACACCGAAACCGGGAGGGCCGAATACTCCGGCATCTTCCGCCTGCTTATTGAAATTGGGTACGGTCAGACGCGGGAAAACTTGATCCGCCGCACCGAATTTCGTCTGGCCTTGTTCCAAATTGTTACACGAGCCATCAACAGTCCGAAGGCCGAAGGATAGCAGTGTACTGGAGATTTGGTTAGGGCCATCGCCGACAAGCGCACCACATAAACCCGTTTCAGATGTCGTATTCGCAGCATGAAACTCGGAGATCTTGATCTGCTTAAGAATAAATGACAAGTCGGCTGCGGATACTGTAAAACCCGCCCCGACATCGGACGTGTTTATTGCAGCCTGTGAGGTATCCACGCCTACATTCGACATGGCTATGACCGTTGCCAGCAGCAAGGTCTGCAAAGGCTGCCTCCGTTTCTCGGCAAGGCAGTGAGAGGTTTTAGCTAACATGATATGTTCCCCTGTAATAAAGTAAAGTTTATATGCCTGATTCATCATGATATTTATCAAAATAAGAATCACTGCATCGTCATTTCGAGTGTTCACGATAGTGACCACTCGCCACTAATGAGCTTGCCAAACTTAACGAAACTTAACCTTTCTACCTGGATCAATCCTGCGGTGTTACGGTTTGAAACGAGGCCTAATTAGCTTGGGATAAAGTTTTTCTAATTTTGACAATACTCCACATCCATCTAGTTGATATTCTTCCTGTTGACGAAGTATTTGACGGTGCATTAAATCTACAGCCATCAGCATCTGGCATAACAAGAATCAAATATTAATGTCTGCCGTGATGAGTTTTACTTTCGTCTGGCTAGTCGTACTTCAACGTGAGAATTATTTATCCATAGCGCAATTATAAATAATCATTGTTTTTTGGATGGAAAGATACTAGCTGAATGGGTGGCTTGTCACAATTAGGTAAAGCCCTATTTTTGAGTAGGGTAACCCCTATAAATTAACGTTGATTAGTACAGGACATAAATGACAAATTACCATCAATTTATTACTAAAATATAATTATAAACAATTAGTTATTAAATATTTTTACCATAAATAGCCGATAAATTATGGCTTTTTAATAACTAAAAAGGCTGCCGTATTTGGGTTTTAGTGGTTCTTTAAACCCCCTCTGTTATGTACAGAATCTCCCTCTTTCAGGTGTTTATTTATTGAAAGGGAATAGTGGAATTTAAATAAACAATGCTTAATATTAAATAATCAATGTTTACCAATTTCATAGGTATTTATACGTATAGATTTCCCCATGCATTAGGGCTAGATTTGACCCACCAAATAACAAAACGCAACCTTAAAATTGTAAAATCTATGCCAGTCTGAGGATTAAAAATGTACAAAATATCTATTATCGAAAGTCAGCCGATAATCAGGGAAGGTTTGTGCTCACTACTAAGTAAACAATTGGAATTTGATATATTAAGTAGCTACAGCGACTTTACGGAGCTTTTACGGGATTACGAATCATCACAGCCAGATGTTGTGATTTTTAATCTAAATTTATGTGATATGAATGAAGTTGACGCTATCCAGAAAATCAAAGAGCGATTTGTAAACATAAAAATACTAATTTTTTCCACCAATAAGCACGAAGAATGTATCAAGTGTGCCTTTCGAACGGGAGCCCATGGCTATATCCACAAGGACGCAACAGCACAACAACTCAGTAATGCCATTTTTAACGTGGCCCAAGGCCAGCTTTACCTCTCGACGAGCATTTTACCGGTAGTGATGAATTCTTTCATGCACAGTCAAAAACAGGCGGATTCAATTGAATCTACAAACCTCACTGCTCGTGAAAGTGAATTGCTAAAACTTATTTCCTCGGGTTACAAAAATAAGGAAATTGCCGACTCGCTTTGCCTAAGTATTAAGACAATAGAAGCGCACCGAAGCAATCTAATGAAGAAACTAAATGTACATAACGTCGCCAGCTTGACGACAAAAGCGAATCAATTAGGTGTAATGCATCATTAAATCTGGTGAGGATTAGCCTTTTATTGATTTTGGTGACTTGTCACTGAATTGCAGGATGGCTTATTGATAAGCCGCTATTGTTTAGGAGGGAGGAACTCATCCAATACGTCTTGACGCGTGCCTAATAATGTTTAGGGCGGAATTTCAAACCCCGCCCCACATTGGAATATGGAATCTATTCGTGGATTGTGTCTCAGCCTAGTGGGGCATGCCCCGTCAGAGCTGGGATATTAATATCTACTTGGCTTTACAAGCATCATTCAGTTCATGGGATACTTCTGTTTTTGTTCCGTTCGCATTAAGCCTGTATATTTTTCCGAGAACGGAATGATTTTTGATGAAAGTCGCTGGGATAGCGGTTGCTCCGGCGTTAACATCGGCAGGATTGCTGTCGAAATCAAATTCTACTTCGCCCGCCACTGGACGTTTTGAATTTTTTGAGAATTTCGCTGCGGCAGCACCTGATTTTACACTTGCGATATATTTTGCATTGGCGAGACTACGACCATCCACAGATGCTTTTGAACGGCTAGTGCCACGGACTTCACACTTTACATCAATGCCAGCATACACATCGCCCATAATGCTCATGTTGAGCGCCAAAGTTGTTACAGCCAAGCCTATTACTTTTTTTAAGTTCATGTTTTTTCTCCAAATTATAAACAATTCATTGGTCACTTATTAACCAATCAGAGTATTGCTACCTTCTGTTCAATACGTCCGTTAATTACGTAAATTTACGCAAAGGTTCAAAATGAATTAAAAAAATTGATATTCCTTATGTACACATAAGGGAAGGAATGCTTGCAACAGGTGAATCAATGGGCGGTTATTGACAGTGCCGAATTTGAAATGATGCTAGCTGTAGCCTTGTCAATTACAGCCTTAATTGCGGGGTTATTAAATTGGGTGGTGGGTATTGACGTGATCAATATTAACGATTTTGGGTCACTAATTTTAGGCAACCATTGTTCTAGGTTTCTTACTCCATCATCAGGCGCTTGCTGCGCCCAAACTACTATGGATTGTGTGGCACGGGGCGTATCCATTCCTGCCAGAGCATTCCCACTAGCTTCAAAAGCGGCGGTTCCCAAAGGTTGTTGATTCAAACTGTTGCTTAACACATCAATTGCATTAGGATTGCTAACGTTGGAGATTGCCTGAAAAGCCACCTCTTGTTGGATACGATTGGTTTCTTCCGAGACTATGCCCGCAGCGTTACCTGAAACGGTGAGCAACAACTGATCGACACCACTGGGCGCACCCACTTCCGCTATGGCTATGCCAATTGCATTTAAAAACATCTGTTCGCTAAGCCCAGGATTTGACCAAGCAGCTTCCAAAATCGGCGAAAGCTCTTCATGAAATTTGCCATCCCAACGATTATCGCCAATATGCGAAATTGCCTGTAAAATCAACAAATACAGTGGAGAGTCAACACTTTGCTCAGCCAGATTGATTAATTGTGCCAACGAATCTGGGGTTGCAATTTCTGCCAGCAAATCTAGCAATAAAGCCTTGGCTTCATCAGACACACTGGGCTGCATTAAAAGGTCAGTTATACCCTGGTAAATTTCGGGTTCAGTGTGTTTACGCAAATGTTCTGCAAGCAATGCACCTATGATGGGAATTTGCTGAAATTCTGACCGATCAAACAATTTTTTCCAGTGCTGCCATAGTTGCATGGAAGTTTGGTTATGCAATGCTGACTTACGATCCTGACTAATATTGCCCACATTCTCTTTTGAATTAGATGGCGTATTGCCAGGATAGATCACAGGCTGATGCATTTTTCCCGCATCGGCATCATCTTTGATGCTAATAAGCTGGTTTAAGCGCTTGTTCTCAGATGTGAAAGATTTTTCTTTCCGGGCTGGGGCCATCCAATGATTGTTTTTAGAAAACACACCCACATTAAGTGATGCGTTTCCACTCCCCTCTTCCTTATCTCCCGACAGAAAGGTAAGTATCAAACAGGCTATAGCCAAATTGATTCGGCTTATCACCGAGCCATCCACCAGGATTTGGTCAGTTGTGTGAGTGCAGCGCTGATTTTAGCGCCCTGCTTTGGATTTACATCAAGGCTAAGGTAAGCAGTAGTCTCCGGTTTAAACCCAAGATGATCCTGCCCATCATAATCCACAGCATTCCCTGCTAAGCCTGATCGTTGTAGCGCCAACAAACCGACAACATCAGCACCCACCACTGTATTCGTCTGTAAGAAATGCTGTGCGGCTATGGCTGCACTCGCTTGCCCTACCAGTGTTAAGCTGAGTTGAGGATGGCGATTTAATATGCCTAACACCGCAGCCGCAACTTCATTGCTTAATTGTTTGCCGAAAAAATCGGCCTTCTTCTTGTTGCCATCTAAGACGGCATCACTCAGCATTGTGGTTTTGCTTACCTTTAGCAAATCGTAGTAGCCAAACGCTATGCGATAGCAGTAGACCTTATTGTGCGGATCGAATGAATCCTCGGCCAACACAACACCACCGTAAACAACTGGACAACGGTTGTTAAAGTTTTGATTAACAAACTCATTCCATACGGTAGGCTTGCTTCTTGCGTCATGCAGCAACAATAACGCCTTTGTTGGTGCATGAACCGATTCGGTTTTAACAAAACGGGTGCCCACGCCACTATCTTCAATAACCTTAAGCGTACATAACGGCCCAATCGTATTGACACAGGCCCCATCCCATCCCTGAAAACGGTAGCCTTTATCAGGGATGGCAAACAAGCTAACCAATGCCTCGGAAGCTGTCCGAATTGTGCAATTTTGCTGGCATCCTATGTCGCTGGGAGCGGTAGTGACGCGTCCTCCTAAGCCATCAATCACCTGCACAGCAATCGTAACGGCTGAGACATTAAGCGGGAATGCCGCAAGCATTGCAGTAACCAACAATAACTGGCGATTCACTTTGTTGACAGACCTAATCAAGCCAATAAAAACACGGGGAAAACAGCAAAATTTTCGCATAGATGAATTCCTGCAAAGTTAGGGTTGCCACCCATAATACCGAACAAAACCGTGTTCTGCGAGTGAGTTTTCCTGTTAACAATTCGTTCACCTTTGCTTTGGTATGCTAATGCCATCTCATGGCTTGGCTCAGAATTTTTTCGCTCTGGCTACCATTGGATAACCCTTGGCATCGATTCGTTCGATTGCCAGTGAACACTTTTATCAAGATGGCATTTAGCGGTAAAAATACCAAATGCAGTAATTAACAAAACTACACATAATCAGGAGATTGGCATGAATAAATTGACTTTAGGCTTTATTTTTTCAGTATTGCTTGTAACGGCATCATCTACATTCGCTGCAAACAATGCAGTTGAAATTGGTATTGGCGGTATCGGCCCTGGGGTTGATGAAGCAGCCTTAAGCACTGTTTCCCAAGTCATCGGCAGTGCGGTAGCTAATGGGGTTGTTGATAAATTTATTGTAAAAGGCTACGGCATAGAAGGCGGATTTTCTGCATGTGCACAAGCATCGCCTTTCACAAAAAAATTTGGTGCTTTTATTAAGCAGTTGAAGACAATCAAGGCCAACCCTAATACCACTGCTTATTCCGTACACCTGGTTGCGGCATGTAACGAAACTGTCACTTTTTGTACTCAAGATGTAAAGCTATGCCCTGATGGTTCATACGTCAGTCGTGTAGGGCCTTCCTGTTCATTTGCACCTTGTCCTGGCTTGTAAAACTGACCTCTTTTTCTCAGGCATCCAGGCTTACATCAGCGTTATTTCAAGCTATCAGCCAACCTTACTGCAAAACAGTGTCGCTATGCCTTGCTGTTTTGTAAGTCTGGACTTCACAGATTTTCTGTTGCCCCAGTTAAAATTCACTCGAATCAATCAGCAATCTTGCTGGGTTAGCAAGCCCAGCAAGATTGCCCATAAGACATGCACCTTGGTACGGGAAATAGAGATCACAAGCCTGTATTTTGATTTATTTTAGTGTTTATCACCTACCCAACCGCTGCTCAGTTTCCAATATTTTCTGGGTCGTCTGCAATACGGTATCGGGGTTGAGGCTCATCGAATCAATACCGATCTCAACCAGAAATTCGGCCATATCTG
>JABFSV010000172.1 GCA_013140405.1 Methyloglobulus sp.
TAGACTGGAATAAAGATAATAAACGTGCCATACCATGCCATCCAAACCCAATAATATTGAATTGGAATGGCAAGATACGCCCAAAATAATACACGGTGATCCGCACGGCGGGTGGGAATAAGCGACAAATATTCTTTAAACGCCAGAAAACTGATAAAGCCGAATACGCATACGGATACCGTACGGTTAAACAATACCGCAGCGGCGAATACAAGCACGATCCACCACCAGGTTTTGATGCGTAACCGTAATTCTCGATAATCATGTTTTGGTTTGAACCTGACAAGCGCAATAGATGCCAAGCTGGCGATAGCCAGTAAACCACCCAATATCAGAAAGGCAATACGAACGCTGTCAGGAAAAGTTAGCCAGTTCATGCCTGAATTTCGGTTAAGGCTTGTCGGGCGCGGTTGTAAATGGTGGCTAAGGTCAGCAACAAGACAAAGCCAAATAATTCATTTAACCAAGAACCAGACGGCATCCCTAACCCTAAAGCGAGAGCCAGTGCGCCAAAGACGAAAGCCCGGTCGCTTTTGCCCATCGGCCCGTCGTAACGGCGGGATGCCCCGATTTGGATGGCTATCACGCCCGTCATTTCACTGATGATGGCGGCAATCACCAATAACACGATGATCCACAATGAGATTTCAGGCAGTAATGCAAACGGCAAATATAACGCCACATCGGAAATGACATCACATAACTCATTTAAGATAGCGCCTAGTGGGCTTTTCATATCATGTTCGCGTGCCAACATGCCGTCGATAGCATTCAATGCCATGCGGACAAACAGGACTAGTGGCACTAACAAATAAATCCCCGTTTGCTTACCGGAAAATATCAACGCAATACCGGTCAATAGGGATAACACCAGTGCAGCCAGTGTTACCTGATTTGCCGTTATGCTGCTAGCAGCGAGTTTTTTGGTTAATGGTCGCAGCAGGTTTTGAAATTTTGGTTTTATGTCATAAATGCTGGGCATCTTATTTCCAGGAAATATAAAAGAAGTACGGGCATTTAATTAATTTCTTCAATAAATGTATTCTCAATAGGCACTTGGACATAATGCTTTTTATCGTCCCAAAAATAATAGTAGCCCTTTTCGTTGGAAGTCACTTTGCCGTTCTTTATATTCCAGGTTTTTGTCGTCGAGCCATTGGCGTAGGTCACCAAATAATCGCTGTCCATCAACTCGACTACTTTTCTGGACAATTGATTTTGCTGGTCTTGGGTGCAAGCAGCCAAAAGCATTGAAACCAAACTTAGTAAAAAAACATTTTTCATACAACAATCCTCGATCAATCTTTGCGTTAAAAATTATGTTTGAAACTTCCCTGTGACTCAAGCTAGTTGCTGAATTTTACATGTTCAGCGGCAAGATTGCTTTTTTATGAAATTATAATTTTTGATGACGTTTGTTAGCTGGTTCACATTGGATTTGATTGGTCGTTGGTTGGTGGCAAAAACTGGGGTGAATCTTTTTTCAGATCCTGTAACAACAAAATCTGTTCTGTACTCTGTATAAGTTGTTGTTCTGGCTTTGTATTGTCTGCATTGAAAGCCCCATTTCTGTATTCCCACATAAACAGGCAAATATTGGCTAGGATGACGATTAGGCAAAGTATTTTCATGGCTGTTCGAATAGCATTAAGGCAAGTCCACGTAGCACCAAGTCAGGATCGACTATGGCCGATTTGGACAAGTGTGCGGCAATGGTTTCGGCATCGCCACCTGTCAATAGCAGCTGCAAGTTGTCGGGTTGGTTTTTTAGTGCAAGCTCGATAAGCCCACAAGCGGCTGATAAAGTGCCGTTGTGGATAGCGGCATCGGTAAAGTTTGCCAGGCTAAATGGATAGGTAGCTTGGCTCAGGCTGAGGTTTTCTGCACCTTTAGCCAGCGATTCTTTCATTAATGTTAGTCCTGGACTAATCAAGCCGCCTAGATGTTTGCCAAAATTGTCCACGACATCCACTGTAATAGCCGTCCCACAATCGACTATGCAGAATGCTTTCTGGTGACGATGGTACGATGCGATCATCCCCAGCCAGCGGTCAACGCCTAATTTTTCTGGGTTTTGGTATGAATTGATTAAGCCAAATCCACTGGCTTCCGATTTTGCTATAACAATATTTGCTGTAGGCCAGAATTCTTTGGCTACCGATAAGACTAATCCGAATAGTTGGTTTGCACTGACGCAGGAGATGGCTAACTGATTAGGTGGGTCGATGGCTTGCCATAATTGGAATAGTGAATCCCGATCAATATCGGCATTGCAAACAGGTAAACCGACACTTATATCAAGACCATTGCCGATAGCCCATTTGAGCCGAGTATTGCCCATGTCGATCAATAAGTTCATAAGGTACTGAAACTGACCTCACCAGACCCAAAAGCCTGTGTGCCGCCATCAGGCCGCGTCAATAACAGCAATCCATTGTCATCTATGCCTTTAACAATCCCGTCATAGCTATGTTGACCGATGAACAACGTTGCAGGCTTGTCTTTTAGGCAATCGTATTCCCGCCATTCGTCCAGATAAGCCGTAATGCCAACGTTTTCAAATTCAGTAATGACACGTAGCAATTCGTTAAGCAAGGTACTTGCTAAAGTGTTTCTATTGAATTGTTGCTGTCCGGTGATTTGGGTCAAATCAGTCCACTGCTGGGTTATTTCGGCGGCTTCTGATTCCGGTAAGTAGATATTCAATCCAAGGCCTATTACTGCCGCGCAAGGGCCATCGGATTCGCCAGAGACTTCAACCAGAATACCACCCAGTTTTTTGCCCTGATAATAAATGTCATTAGGCCATTTTAAATGGAAAATATTAGTATATTGGCATTTAAGCGCACGGATTACTGCAACGCCAATGGCAAGGCTAAGGCCGGAAATTGCTAATGGACTGGCCTGAAAACGCCAGAGTATCGACATGTAAATGTTACTGCCAAAAGGTGAAACCCAATGCCGCCCCCGCCGTCCTTTGCCGGCTGTTTGTTGTTCGGCAAAGCAGACGGCACCTGAAGGTGTATTATCCAGGGCGCGTTCCACTAAATAGGAATTGGTGGATGGGATTTGGTCGAAAATTTCAATAGAATTTATGGATGAGCGTGCTTGTGCATCAAGGTTAGCCAAGATTTTGCTTTTATCAAGCAATTCTAAAGGCCTTTCTAAACGGTAACCTTTGCCGCTTACCGCAGAATGTTGTATGCCCAGTTCAGATAAACCATTTAATTGTTTCCAGATTGCTGAGCGGCTGATATTGAGTGCATCTGCCAATTCCGTCCCTGAGTGGAATTGCCCATCGGCGAGGAGGGCAAGGATTGCTTTTTGTTTGTCAGAAATTTGCACAAATTATGTCTTAGATAAAAACTTTAAAATACATTATGCCGAACATAAATAGGGGAATTATGCTTTGGAGCACAGTGTGTTTAGTTCAGTCAACACTCTTAAATATTCTTGCTTCATTGATTCGAGTAGTGGCTGTGTATCAGCCAAGTTATTACTTTTTCCGGCTTGTTCCATTGTCATGCACAATTCGGTGAGTTTGCCGCTGCCAACGTTCGTGCTGAGTG
>JABFSV010000542.1 GCA_013140405.1 Methyloglobulus sp.
TGACAGCTCTGGGGCTTTTCACCTGTCATTGACTTGAAAAGAGCGATGATGCTGCTTTTTTCTTCCTCCGTCAGGTTTCAAATGTTTATGGGACAACACAACTAATTGGATCTTGGCAATAATCCTTTGGAATTTAATAGTAGGCTACCTAGCCACCACTGCCCCCGCTTACTTAACTGCAATATAGCTTCAGCATTTTTTTGTTTCGCTGCTTTTTCATACCAATACTCTGCTTGGCTATAGCTCTTTTTTACACCTTTACCATAGCGGTACAAAAAACCCAAATTGGATTGTGCATCCGCATGGCCTTGTTCAGCAGCTTTAATAAACCAGAATGCAGCTTGATCAAAGTCTTGAGGTATTCCATACTCGTAAAGATATTTCGATTCAATGTTTACACCATCCAGGTACATTTTAGCTAAATCGTATTGCGCATGTGAATGACCTTGCTCAGCAGCTTTACTATACCAAAATACGGCTTTTTTATTATCACGAGCCATTCCAAAGTGGTTCTTAGTATACAATCCGCCTAAAATTCGTTGCGCATCTATGTGCCCTTGTCCGGCTGCCTTGGTAAACCAAAACAACATTGCTTGTTTGTTGTTATCGACATCTTCTTCTGTCCTGAGCCTTGAAAGATATTTCCATCCTAAATTATGTTGTGCATCTACATGATTTTGCTCGGCAGATTTGATTAGCCAGTACATTGATTGTTCTTCATTTTGTTCGATGCTTTCGCCGTTGTTGTACATCTTAGCCAGGTTAAATTGTGCATCGGCTTGACCTAGTTCAGCAGCTTGCTTAAACAATGGAAAAGCTTTTTCATATTTCTTCTGTTCGTAATATATATTAGCTTCACCATAGACATTAATAGCTAGATCCGGGGGGATATTTGGTATGGATAATCCTGGATTTTGTGCCGTAGTGTCGGTTAATAATCTCAAGATATGTTCTCTTTTTAATTCACGAATATTTCCATCGAAATTTTGTATAACCCAAAAATTTACCCAATTTTTTGCAAATCTTTCATAAAGTTGGTGTGACCAAGATAACGAATTATTCCTACTTAATTCTTCCCATTTCCAGTGATTTTTGAAACGGTCAATGAATTCTAGGCTCCAAGGTAATGCAGTATTTCGACTTAATGATTGCCAATCCCAGCGATCGTTATAACGATCAATCAGATCTACGTTCCAAGGTAATGAATTATTTTGGCTTAGGTATCTCCAATCTAAATTTTCTTTATAGAGTTCAATAAGCCCTAAACTCCAGGGCAATAGTTCATTTTGGGCTAAAAATACCCAAATCCAATGGTCTTTATAATGTTCAATAAGTTCGATGCCCCATGGGAGTGCTTTATTGCTGCTTAATTTGGGCCAATCCCAGCGATCTTTATAACGATCAATCAGATCTACGCTCCAAGGTAATGAATTATTTTGGCTTAATGCTTCCCATATATGGACTCCTCCGTTTTGCAAGCATTTTCATATTGATTACAAAGGTCAGTGAGCGCAGTTGCTCCCATATATCCGGCCTGTGAATGAGGCCTTTATCGCCTCTGGCCCTGATGGAATATTCGCGTGTTTTCATCTCTATCAACCTACCGGCCTCGAAGGCCCCTGGGATGCACGGATTCTTGAAAACACCGGTCCGACCGGTTTGCCATCATGTTGAAAAATGCCTCGCAACTGGTGAAGTGATGGTTACCCCTGCTTTTTACTATTAAAAAATAACGGCTTGTCTACTTATTCAGGCGCTTATCGGAGCCCGGTAGCTATCCGTCCGTGTCAATAAGGCCCACGCAATACGCGCATTCTTATTGGCGACCGCGACCGCTGCAATGTTGGCGTTACGGCGCTTGACCAAGTCGTTGATCCAACGGCTTTGGGCATCGTCTTTGTTAGCTGCGGCTTTGACGACCGCTCGGGCACCGTGAATCAGCAAGGTACGTAAGTAGGTGTCGCCGCGCTTGCTGATGCCCAGCAGTCGGGGCTTGCCGCCGCTGGAGTCTTGCCGGGGAACGAGCCCTAACCAGGCGGGTACTTGCCGCGCCTTATCAAAGGCTTTGCCATCGCCCAGCGCTGCGAGCAGTGCGGTCGCGGTAATCGGTCCAATACCGGGGACACCGCCGAGCGTTTTACTGACGGGACTGCTGCGGTGCAACACGAGAATCTTTTCCCCGTAACTGGATACTTGTTTATCCAGGGCAATGAGTTGTTGCTGTAGATCAGCAAACAATTGCCGGGCCGCCATCGTTAAGCCATTATCCGCAGTGTCCAGTATCTCCGGTAGGCGCTTACGCAGTTGTGCCAGTCCTTGACCGATGACGATACCGTATTCGCTCAGTAAGCCGCGCAAACGGTTAGCGTGCGCAGTGCGCTCCTTCACTAAGCCACTACGCACCCGGTGCAACATCTGGATATCTTGTTGCTCGATACTTTTCAGGGGTACAAAACGCATGTTTGGGCGACTGACCGCTTCGCAGATGGCTTCGGCATCATTGGCGTCGTTTTTATTGCTCTTCACATACGGTTTAACGAACTGCGGACTGATGAGACGAGCATCATGACCCAATTTAATCAACTCCCGTGCCCAATAGTGCGCGCCGGCGCAAGCTTCCAGGCCGACTAAACACGGCGGCAGATTAGCAAAAAACGCCAACACTTGAGCTCGCTTGAGTTGTTTGCGCAAGGCGACTTTGCCATAACCATCCACACCGTGGAGCTGAAATACATTCTTTGCAAGATCTAAACCCATTGTCGTAATATTCATGGCGGATTCCTCTTCTTCAGTTAGGTGGTTGACATACGCTTCCACTTTGGCACACCACGATGCCGTAGGGAAGAGGAGGAGTCCATACCATTAACCTACGCCGCTGCACCGTTCGAACGACGTATTAGCTTCCTGCACGTACCAAGGCCAAGAATGAAAGGATTGCGGTAACCGTAGCAATAGTAATTACAGAAATTACTACTAAAGGCCGATCAAGGAATTGGTTTTTGATTCGGTCATACAAAGTAGTTCCGCGTGAATTTATATAACGTTGTATCTCCAGAGAAAGTTCTCTGCGTAATTCATGTTCATTCAATTCTATCTCCGCAGACAAATTCATATATGGCTCTAGCATTGTTTTATTTTGTAAGGATGTAACAATAACGTTCATCTGTTCGAGATAAAAACTCTCGAGGAAGAGCTTTCGGTTTTTAAGCCACTCCACTGCGTTGTCCGGTAGTGTTTTGTCTACCTTGCTGGGTCTAGAGATATTAATGTCTTCAGAGATTGTGGTCAGAATAGTCCTGCGGCTTTCCGCCAATTCTTTTACTAGCTCATCGTGGCCACGCTTCACAGTTGCTCCTGAATGGAACATGCCGCGAGCATTCATTTCGTTTTTGATAGACGTGAGGGTCTGAGTAAATGCCTTGTCTCTATCAATAAATCGAAGTCTAAGTATCTCTTGCATGCACATGCGTCCCCAAGGAAGCTAACATCAATTAGACAACCTGAAGACAAAAACTTTGTGTCATCAGGTTTCTAAATAGTTAAAAAAATTAAAAATCCATTTAATAT
>JABFSV010000133.1 GCA_013140405.1 Methyloglobulus sp.
ATCCCATTGGTTTTTTAAGGTAAGGTCGCCGTCATAGTTAATTTCAATTCCTGGGCGTAGGTGTATTCCTATATCCTTACCGAGCGTGTTACTGACGTGTTTTATGTTTTCACTCGTCATATAAGTATCGGTATTATCCTTTATGGTAAAAATATCGAATTCATTGATTTCTCCAGGGATAAAAAAATCTTTATTACTGTATTTTTTTACGCCTTCTGCATAGAAGCCACTAAAGCCTGTCACGACATCAGCAGCAATAGGCTTAATCGCCACGCCATCATCTACACCATTGTTATCGCTGTCTGTCCGCAATGCGCGTAACACAACCTCACCACCATTACCTTTTGAGCCACCACTGACATCAATCGACGATCCACTATTAATTTCTATGCCGTTCTTGTGATCGGAATCTACATCGGTTGATGACAATAACACCTTGCCGCCATTTGCAGTGTTGCCCGTTCCTTTGGCGCTCAGTTCCGCACCTTTGGCTAGTGAAACCTTGTCTCCGGCGTACACTTTTATGACACCACCTTGACTGATGCCATCCGCATTGAGCTTACCCGACAGGATGACATCACCTTGGTCAGCGGATAAGGTGATTTTATTGGCAGTGATGCTGTTAGCTGAGCCCTGTATAATATTGTCCTGACGCGAACGTACTGACAGTTCATTCGAGACACCAGCAGCCATCAACACATCCATCAAGCCGTCAAATCCTGACTTGACGCTAAACCCAGCCACATCAAGTATTGCGCTACCCGCTTTGGCTTTTATCTCGCCTAACAATTCGATATTTTGTTTTGCCGCCTGTAAGTCCAGTTTACCTCCCGCAGCCTTGCCGCCTCCGGTGCTTACATCAACTTTGGAACCTGCTGCCAGGACAATTTTACCTTGGTCGGCAATCGCACTAAACGTACCGCCAGGGGTATTGTCGAAAGTATCGGCAAAGCGCACCTTGCGTCCGGCCAAATCAATCTGCGCTTGCGAACCAACCAGGATGTCACCATTCAAGCTGTGCAATCCTAACTGACCGGAAGGCAATACTGCTTCGGCATTAAAATTGATGGCATTGGCAGTCACATTGACAGTACCCCCAAAATCAGTAATGGTAGGTACGTTGGTATTGGCATGAGAATCAAACAACGCTTGATACCCTATCGCATTGATATTCAGCTTTTTTCCTGCGGACGAAGCAATGTAGCCTGAAGTCAGATGCAAATTAGAGTCAATGTTTAAAGTGCCGTTACCTACTGACGTAAAATCCTTTGCAGCATCAATGTTGACTGAATTGAATCCATTGATGTTGAAAATGCCATTACCTTGGTTATAACTAGTTGCCGAGATATTCAATTCACCTGAGCCAGTACCTTGCTTACTGGAAGTGACATCAAAAGTATTCTGGAAAAGAATGCTATTGGCTTGTAATCCGGCGGATTGATTGGCTTTGCCAAAACCTGACAAGCCACCTGCATTGATGACCAAACGGTCAAATGTCAATGGATCCAAAACGCCCGTTCCATCCAGTTTGCCAACATTGCCGTAAAAATTGATGGTTTCGCGTCCAGTCAATATCAATTCGTCAACCGTCAATTTCGACAATTCCGAATTGGATAGATTAAGGTCATTCGATAGTAGATTGCTGACCTCACCGATATTAATGGTGTTGGCACTCAAGTTTAAAGAGCCTCCCTGCATTTGGATGTCCCCGAATATTTTTGTAGACTGGGCAGCATCGATTAGCATGGACTTGTTTGCGCTAAGTGTTGCACCTGCCTCAACTAACAACTCACCTACTTTTCCTGGGGCTTGCGTTCTGTTTAAGGACACTTGTTGATCGCTTGAGAGTTTTAAAAGAGCGCCATCACCACTGACATTCAGTATTTTATCGCCCGTTTTGACAGAACCTTTGGCAATCAATTCTGCACCTTTTTTTACCGTTATCTTCTGGGTTGCGGCAACAATCAGGTCGGTCGCTTGAACATGGGCATTTTTGTCGAACACAACTTCTTCCGACGAAACAGTTATGTCGGTTGCCCCCGTGTTGATATTGCTGGTACGTTCGCCACCCAAGAGCAAACTGCCAATATTCAGGCCCGTCAAATCATCTGCCAACACCTCAAGTATTCCGGCTGTAGGTGTTGCGCTGAGGGCTTTGACAATCTTGAGGCGATCAGCCGCAATATCCATCCTTGCGCCCCGACCACCAGGAGAGGACACTTTGAAGTCCCCATCCAGAGTAAGTTTGGTTTGGGCGTTTTTAATGACTACTTGACCGCTGTCTTTGGGCAGTATGGGGGTAATGGTTTCTTTACTGATAGCACGTTGACTATAGAAATTATTGGCTGTTAACTCCTCGTATTGTGAATGTTTACGGATATCAGTACCGCTTTCAATCAAGAAACCACTCCAGCGGGCATCTTGTGTTCCTGTTCCAGCGAGAGCCTGAAAACCGCCCACAACAGGTAAGCCGGCCGAGTTAATAGTAGTGGCATTCTGGTCTTGGGTTTCCGCTTGCGGAGTGATGAGGAAAGCACCCGGCAGTAAAGCATATCGTGCTGGCAATATTGTGTAAAACCCAGCCGCTAACTTGTCCGTACCGTTTAAGAAAACTTGGCTACCAACCGCTGCTTGGTAATTGCCCAGTAAGCCCTGGGCATGATCGAATGGCGCTAATGATGAACCTAAATTCGGTAGTATGGCGAACCCCCCATTATAAGAAGGGCTATTGCTATCCAAGTAGTCGAATGAACCACCAATTCCTGGTTGAAACTCATAGGCCAGCAAATCGCCGCCACCAGAAAGATCGACTGTACTGCCTTTTTTGATATTGACTTCCGGTGCCGATAACACCAGTTTTTTCTCTGGTGGTGCGTTTAATACTAGGCTTGTCTGTTGCAACGGATATAACCAATCCTGGCCAGCAGAGATCACTCCAAACGGAATTAATTGTCCTGCACCGGATACGGAGGTTAGGCTACCGTTGCCAAGAGATAGCGATTTGCTTGCAGTAAGATTAATTGTTCCAAACGGCGCTTTTATTGTGCCGTTCTGGTTGATGGTAGATGCCTCAAAATTCAACACACCGCCTGCCGAAAGCGGAGAAATATCATTGTTGCCACTGGGGGATACGGTAATTTTTCCGGTTGGGTTGTTTGCAACGGCGAACGTAAATTTTGTCAGTGTCGAGGGGTAAATTTGGCTGGCAGTAAAGTTAATATCTGCGGCAGTCATTAATTTACCAACAAAATCACTACTGTTCTTGGGCACTGACTCGGTATTGCTTTCCTCTTTAAGAATCCCGACCGCACGGATATCATGCTCGCTCTTAAAATTGAGGGTATTAAAACCATCCCAACGCGAACTACCACCAAACTCAGTCCACAGTGTGTTGGCCGTAAACTTTCCGCCACCGGATATCGGCAATTGTGTTGGTTCACGAAGTTCGAACCTTGATGAACCCACTCTCAAATAAGCGGTATTTAAAGTGACTGATCCCGTCGTTTCGTCATTCAAGCCCAGCCATCCTATCGCCGGCGCATCAATATCGATAAGGTTTCCTACGGATAAATTCACATCACCTAAAAAGTTAACAAAAGTATTTTTTTCGGCAAATTGTAATACCCCGTTACTGTCCCTCTCCTCATTGACATTGAGTACTTTAAGACGGAGATCATCAAAGCCACCACCCGTAATTTTGTCGCTCCCAATAGTTGCCTTGCCATTTAGACCCAGCTCATCAAGATTTGCACCAAACTGAGCTTTATCATCCAATTGTTTCGTATAGTCCTGTTGCACGTTAAGTGTCAGTGAACCAAACGGTGGAGGGAAAATATCCGAAATCGGCCGTTGCGAGCGGTCGAGGATCAAATCCAACCGACCGCCATTAGTTGTTGCAGAACCTGCCAAACCCAATAATTCACCATCAAAAACGCCGCCCTCCGCGGCCTGCAAAATAATTTTGCCTGCATTAGACCCGACTTGGGTACTGACTGTATGAGTGCTGCCAGGATCAGCAGAAAGTATATCGAGCTTTGCTTTAGTGCCGGACACATCAATTTTTGATCCGTCTTCAAGAATGACATAACCTCTGTTCGTTGATAGGCTAATATCCCCCCCGTCCAGTACATCACCGGTAACTTTTCCAAGGGCATCCACAGGATTTAATATTGTTGTTCCCTTTGCCTGTAATTGCCCATGTTGCCCTAGCCATATGGCTTGGGTTGGAACATAATCTGATGCGTCACTTGCTAAAATTTTGAGGTCAATTGTTCCTGCTGGCGCATTAATAAGACCATCGACATAGATACCGCCAAACCCCTTTGCCGCTAGTTTAATCGTCGCTTGCTTGTCTCCCAGGATTTTACTGCCTGTTTCCAGGTTTATGCTTTCCGAAGTCAGGCTTAAATCGACTGGCTTTCGCAAATGATCTGGCAAGGTTTCAATCTTACTAAAAGCAGCAATTGAATTGCTGCTTGCCTGTTGCTGATAGTTATCCTTAAAAAACCAGTTTTGTTGAATCAAATTCAATGTCGTGTTTTCTTTAACCGTCAGGTTTAAACCACCCGACACATTGATTTCGCCAAAACTTTTGATGCCGTCGATATCTAAATAGCCGTCTTCAACACCTAATACTAAGGGAGAGCTAAGCAAATCAGCAGTATCTGGAACTCCCACAATAATTTTTTCAGCGAATGGCGCTAAACTTAAACTGCCGCCTTCAGATAAACTGTATGCCGATAATTTGCCGTTTATCTGAAAGGCAGGTGGAAGACCCGTGTCATTCAATTTTTGTGTCGCAAGGTTGATAGCACCGCCTTTACCCGCTGTTAATTGCCCATTCTGCGTTAACCAAGCCCCTCCATCGGCATGGATTGCCGAGCCTGCTTGCAAATCGAGGCCACCAGCCGCAGTCAGTGACACCGATCCAGCGTCCGTCACTATATCTTCAGTTGGCGTGGCATCCAATCCTAATGCGAAATCATTCACCCAAAGCCCAGACACGTCTAAGTTTGCTTTAGGCCCTACAGTTAATAGGCCAGAAGTAAATCCAATCGTAGGATCTACTGACCCCGGATTTGTACCACTTGTTAATTTAATATTGCCGCCAGCAGCCAGGATGCTGCCCTGGACATCAATATCATCTGCAACCAAATCGAATTGGCTGCCCTTTATAATTTGGGTTGTGGATGAGTTAGTTTCAACAGTCGGTAGCTTTATAATTTCGCCAGACTTTCCTGGTGTCATTTCAATCTTAGCGCCAGACGCAATGGTCGCATTGCCCTGCGTTTTAATACTTAGTTTTTGTATGCCGGAATGATTTATCGAATCGGTTGATAGCACCAGGTCTGCTGGTTGATTGTCATTATCTACTGGAAATTCATCGTCCAGGGCAAGATTGAGTCCATTTCCTTGAGTTTGGAATAAAACGTTTTGGGTAGGATTGAAGAAGTTCTGGCTATTATTATTGATAGAAAACTCACCGCCAAAAGCCTTAGAAGTGGTATCACGCTGGAATAAACCACTCGCTGCTCCAGCAACCAAATCACCATTCCAGGATAGATTGGCGGTTGTAATATTTAGCGCCCCAGCATCTAAGCCTTCTTGATAACCCTGTTCAAACTGTCCCTTTCCGAATAGGCCATCGGCTTGCCAAATTTTAGTCACCCCCCATTTCTCATGCTCTTCTTTATAAGCACCGAAGACGGCCTGGTAATGTTCATTTGGATCGGCATCGCTAATATCAATAATTTTGCCGTAATCAGTCAACAACTTCGAGGTGTTGATATACCCAGCTTGATAGTTAATGGTGCCGCCGGATATGTTAATTTTTGCCCCAGGGTTAACAATAACATCACCAGCAGAGGTCAAATTGATTGTTCCACCTTTTCCTAAGCGCTCGTCGATACCACGCTCAATTAGGGCTTCAGCGCCGCTAATATCAACGATGGGGGTTTTATCGCGTATATCCACCTGGATGGTTTGGCCTTGTAAAACCCCTCCTTTCTGTAAGGGCGAATCACGCAATTCAAAACTTTGCACCGGCACACCGACAACATTGCGCGATACTGAAGCTGTTATGTTTTTAGTGCCTGACACATCAATTAGTGCACCACTATCCAAAATAATCCGGCCTTGATTATTAGAATCTGTAGCCGAAGTAGGGACGGATGGATTGATGGAGGCCTCAATGTTAATTTTGCCGCCAGGAACACCCAATGCCGAACCTGATTGTAAATGCACGGTGTGGGCTGAAACCTGCATGTAAGACAATGGCTGTTTCTGCCCATCGATTGCTTTGCCACCGTCTGGGTCGGCAATTATTTGGGTTTTGCTGCCTGCTGCAAAGGTTACTTTAGCTTTAGTTCCCAAGCCATCTTTCAAGTCTTCACTTCTAATTGTGGTGCTAGACTCCAGTGTCCCACCTTTGTTTATCCCACCTTCACGGGCAAGTAGGCGGATTGAGCCATTAACATTTGTTGCCGTAGTCGCACTGATACGACCTGCTTGATTGACTGCAAACCCAGCTAACGTAACATTACCTTGGCGAGCCAGAATATTGCCTAAATTGGCATTTGTCACTTTTCCGCCAGTGCCAACTTCCACCAGCAATCCGGCAAAATCGCTGTTAGCGGCCGAATCGGTAGGTTGTAAGTAAACCTTATCCTTACTGGCGACTAGAATAATTTGTCCGAATTTATCTGTCTCTATGCTACCGGCGTTAGTGACAGTTGGGGCCGCCATGATAAGCCGACCATTCTCGCCGATATGAATTTTTGCACCTGCCTTAACATCAATGGCTGATTTGCTTGAACCCGGCTCTGCAACCAATGCAGCCCCACCACCAGAATCTTTAAAGTAATTGACAATACCGCTTGTTTTGAACACTTCGGGTGAAATATTGAGAGCCGAAGCAACCAATGTATTGGCATTGACGGTTGAATCTTTGCCAAATACGAAACCGTTTTTGTTATAGAGGTAGATTTGACCATTTGCAGTAATTTTTCCCAATATCTGGCTAGGATCATCTTGGAAAATGCGGTTTAACGCGATGGACGTACTGTTCGGCTGTTGAAATTTAACTTGGTTTTTCGTGCCAACATTGAATTTCTCCCAGTTGAGAATAGCACGGTCAGATGTTTGATTGATCTGTAAGGTATTGCCAATAGTCTGATGGGTTGCACTGCCAAACGTTGACCAAACTTGTGCTGGTATAGGTAAAATATTGTTTTGGGCGAAGCCTGGTGTTACGTAGCTTATTAACACGCCGCCTGCCAAGGCTATCCGTATGCAAGCTGACAGTGGCTTTAACCTCAAATGTTCAGACACGTCTATTTGCTGGTTTGGTCTAGTTTTATTGGGCATAGCTTGTCTCTATCATGAACATCCACTTTTTTGAAACCATTCTGCGAATGGTTTATGGGTAGACGTATGGTTATGTAAAAAGCAATAGAATGGTCGTCTGTCAAAACGCTGCCGCGACGCTAAAATGTAATTTTGGGTCACCTGCTTTAACAGGATCTAAAGTCAGCAGCGGGAATCCTAAGTCCAATACCCCATTAAAATATTTCCACATTTGGAATCGCACACCAAAACCTGCACTTGCCAAGCTATAGCTTTTGGGACTGCCCGGCAAAGCCTGTTTTATCCCACCCACGCCACCGTCAACAAACGCCAATGCTTGCAGCTTATCAATGTAATCGAAACTTAACGGTGCTAACCTGGGTGACCTCAGTTCAAGAGATCCAGAAAGACCATTGTCGGATAAAGCCTGGGTTTCAAAATAACCACGTATGGAGTCCATACCACCCAGGGAAAACTGCTCATTACTGATTAACGGTGAATCGGCAAGCTGTGCAGAAAAGCGGCTGGCGAGTTCCATTTCGTACGGCAAATCGTGGTTATAACTTGCATCGGCTGCTAAATAGGCATAATCGGGACGAGCATTAAAACGTTTACGCTCAAATTCATCGGGCGTATTCCCCAAACCTCGTACCGCAAAATTGGCTTCGATATTAAATGATGCCTGAGACTCTTCGTTGTTGATGGAAGCGCTGTATTGCACCATAAACGGCAAATAGGCGATGGGGGTAACAAGCTTATCTGCGCCGATTAAAATAAGATCTTCCTGGAAGTCTTTATAATCAGCACCTAACGTTAAACTGTGGGAATAATTGTCGAAGCCTGGCAAGGGTTTAATGAACCGAAGACCATAGATATTTCCAATTCCGACAACTGATAATGCGCCCGCGTTTGCAATTTGGGCATTTGATGATGAGCTTACGGCGTACAACGCCAGCTTGGCATCGGTGTAGGGAATAGGCATGGCATAAGTGCCAGCCCAAACATCGACTTCGTCGTTATTCTCAGGCGATACCTGATACATCAAGGATGCACTGTGAAATTTTTGCCACAAATTGTCGTAATGCAGCGAGGAAACCAATCTTAGCCGACTAGTCGAGGACGTATTGCGGCCATTTAATTCTACTCGTCCATGTAACGGTAATTGATCTTTTACCTTAAGATCAACTTCCAGAGTCCCTGGGGTATCACCCGCCCTTAACACGGGCGTGATTTTACGGTCTTCACTCTGGTTGCCCAATTCTTCAAGCTGCTTTTGCATGACTGGCATATTAGGTACTTTGCCTTCCGCTAGTTCGGGTATGCCTGTCTTGATTCGACCTAAAGAAAAATACCTCGAATCCGTAACACGCAACCTGGACACCTTGCCTTCAATGATTTGCAAGTAGACCACGCCATTTTCGACATTCTGCTCTGGAATATCGACCGACACGGTTTGATAACCTTTGTTACGGTACATATCTTCCAAAGCGCTCCGTGCTTTATCGACTGTATCTATGTTTTTATTTGGGCCTAGATAAGGGTACACCGTGCGTTCAATAACGGTATTTTCAAGCAAGGTATTGCCTTTGACACGCAATTCCAGCAAATCAAAACGAGCCTCATCAGCCGCAGCTTGGGCTTCTGCTCCAGGTTCTGTTGTTTTTGTTTGGGCTTCTGTCTCCGTTGGTGGTGCTTGGGGAGTTTCAGATGCAAAGATGATTCCAGAATTAATCCCCAAAAATAAACTCAACAGGGAAATAGACTTCATTATTCTTCGATTTACTACCTGTGTGGGCATGTGTTATTGAGTCTTAGGGTTTCAGTGTGAATGTGGCCTTAATTCTTAAGCTATCTTGAACAATGTCACTTAGCATTTGAAATATTGAACTGTTCCAAAATAGATTCAGGACTGACAATCTTATAAGCGCAATGTTACTTTTTTATGACAGCATTACGTCTTTGGGAATAAGAGGGCGAAATAGAAACCTTGATAATTTTCTATTGGCTACAAACGCACCAAGCCAATCGCCCGAAAACGATTGGCTTGGCTGAATTGAAGTAATCCTTTACATAAAGGCGTTAACTAAAATAATTAGTTAAGCTGTAATCCACCTGTTCCGTTATAGAGAACGGGGGCGCGGCAAGCGTTAGCCGATACGGTAGCACTTACGGCATGGCTTAATGGATTGACGGGAGAAGCAAGATTTATCACACCGTTGGCAGGGGCAGCAAATGAAGTAGGCACAGCCAAGAACCCAGCTTGTCCCCAAGTATGTAATGCGGCAGGATTGGTGGCAGCCATAACCGCAGGGTTGCCAGCTTGCTTAATGATTTCGTTGACAATATTAAGCTCACCTGCATCAAAAACATGTACCTTATTGGTTTGGAATGTCAGCTCAGTCCAGTCTTTGTATTTGCCATTCACCACATTCGCTAAAGTCGGCGTAACACCATCAACTCGAATAGTGCGGTATGCACTAGAATTAGTGGCGTTGTTTTCAGTGCCTTGAATACCAATGGCCCAACGAGCGCCGTAGGTGTTGTTAAATGCAGTGCCTATTGTGTCCACGCCAGAATCCAACTCTGACAAACACTCGGCAAGCTGACCGCCTGAACCCATTTGATGGACTTGAGCTTGTGCAACTGTTTCAGGCAAAATGCCAGTATCAGGTTTTGGTGGTGTGCCCACACTACCCGTACAAGGATAATTTAGGAATTTAACGCCGAACTGCGCTTTTGTGCCTGAACCATTGGTTCGGCTACAAATATGCACTCTGGCGTTAAGTGGTTTAATGCCAGGAGCGGTTGTGCTTGCAAACAAGTTGCCTGCTGCCCCTAGTTTCAACTGAGTCCAAGACGACAATTTACCAACAAAAATACTGGCAATTTGAGCGGAATCCAAACTAGGCTGACAGGTGGCCGATTCTCTTACTGCTGCATATCCCGCATTGGTAGGATTACAGGTATTGGTTGCCGGAAATTGGGCTTGTTGCAGCGCATCACGCAGTTTGGTGTTTACCACAACACCAAAAACCTGGGCAGCGGCAGACTTCACATTTAACTTGAGAAGATCAGCAGCAGTTACCGCAGCAAAACCAGCAGGTGTGTTAACGCCTTGGAACTGGATAGGGTCTACATCAGAAACACCAAAATCAGGAATGACGTTTTTGGACACAGTCAAATCGCCTTCTGTGTAAGCACAGGTGAGCGTAGACAAACCGCCACCGATTACCGGGGCAGAACAATTGGCCGCAACATCTACCCTCAAAAAGTTAATTGCTGAGTTAGCAATAATAGGGCTTACACCTTGAGCCGAACCACCCAAACTACGCTTGTACACCAGTAAATTCTTTTTTGCGCCAGCCAGCAACGGAGCAAGAGTAGGGTTTGCAGTGTTACCCACACATAGATAAGCATTTTGGTCGGAACCACTGACGTTATCTTTGTATTTATAGATAGGAAATGATGGGTTGCATACTCTGCTGGCAGCAGGAACCGCTGCGCTAGTCAGCAATTGCTCGATGAACTTAACGGGTGCAGAAGCACCTGACAAGTACACTTCATACGTATCGGCAGGTGTAATGACTGGTTTTCCCGCGCCATCAAGGGTGATTGCAGCATTCGCCGGGCCTACAAAAAAAGCGGCAGAAATTGCCGCCCCTAATAATAATTTTTTCATGACTTTCCTCTAAAGATTAGTTACAAATTTACAATTCTTGACACAAATCCCACTCGCTTTATGCGTCCATAAAACTGAGTGGTTTTTATCCCTGTTGTCAGCTCAACTGAAATAAACGTAATCTCAAATTCCCAGATCGCTTAACAGCCTGTTGCCCTAACTGGCGCGAATTCTTTCATATTTGCTGCAACCCAATGATGACAAGTTAGTTAAGTTTTCATGTAACGTCATACATTTGTAGTACGTTTATGGTACTGATAAAACTACGATCTATTCCTAGTTTAGAAGCAACAACCAAGATTTTGAATTTAGCTCTAGTTTTTCCTAGCCTGAGTGATCTGCAAACTAAATAGATGGGAGAGATTTTTGAACTGTAAAATTTCTGTAATATTTTTAGCTTATCTTGATTTTTTTATTACATAATTTTTCTGAATTAGCTATGCCAAGGAGTGAAACGTTGATCGAGCTAAAACAAATGATTTCCTTGCGCTTAGTAGAAAGTGACCGAACCTCTATCCAAGCCGTTGCATCTCGGCTGTTTGTAAGAGAGTCGGACATTTATCGTTTAGCTATCAATTATTTGCTTAGTCAATTTAGTTGTTTACTGGATGAAACCAGTACAGGCAGCGATTTATTACTGGCAATGTGCGAAATCAGGGCTGAATTGAATCACACCCTAGGGCTTAAAAAACATCAGTTGGAAAAAATCATTAATGGCAATAACTTACACCCCGACAAATATGTTGCGATGTGCGATATTGAATTGTTACTGATGCCACAACATTTACTGAAGCAACATTTAATTAAGGTCTATGACAAGCCAAAAAATAAACTTAATCTGGAAGATTGGCTAAAAGAATACATAGCAGAAAAATACAAGCTGGCGATAAACCGAATATAGTGACTGTAAAACATCTCCCCATATTTACTTATCAATCATAGGGTCGCAAAGGCGGAAAAGCATGGCAACCCATCCTGCTGCCGACTGTAAGCGTTGCGTTGCCCAACGCGCTATTTCTGTCAGCCGAAAGCCTTTGACCACATTCATGTTCATTGCAGTGGGATGACCTTCCACATCCATTGAGACCGCCGCCACAAAAGGGACTTTGTTGGCGGAACTCCGCCCCTGCGGGTAACAAACACAGCGTTCGACAAAATAAAACGGCTCCTGCGTCATTTTCAAGTCCAGAACTTTAGTTTCGAGAGTATGAACAAGGTCGATTCCGACTTGGGTCAACAGCTAGGCATATTGTCAGGCTACACATAAACAAGGAATGTGTAAGGTGTCCGTATTTTTTTTGATTGCTCAGTCATGCCTGAGTTGATGGTTAACAGTCATACAGCAATATCAGCGAGTTTTCGCAACAATCCATCTGGTTCGGCAACAGCGATGGCAGCTATTTGATCGGCACGAACCTGCGTATCAGCCACGGCATAAATCCTCAACTCATCCGCATTTCCGGATGGACGTAAATGTGCAACATCGCCATTGCTGAAATACATGCGAACGCCGTCGACAAAATTCATCTGATTGATGGTGCTAAATCCAGCGGCAGCAGAAAATACCGTTTCCAATTGCTTTTTTATTGAGTTCATTGTATCTGCCTGCGCGGCATGGGCAGGAACACTCTGATTATTGGCATCCTTAAACGTTGGTGCGGTCTCATCACTAAACGCGACAATTTTCACCGAGTCATTAGCCGGAGAAAACTGTTTTACGATATTGAGCCCTATAGCCCTGGGAAATTGTTTGATCAAGGCTGCCCGACTAAAACGCTTGGGCAAACGTGAAAAAATATCAATTAACGGCAAGCTTTCGCGCCGGGCAATCGAGAGAACCGCTAAAATCGGCAAAATCGCGTCGCGTGTTGGCAAGGCTTTCAAAATTTGTCCATTCATGTTGATGTCAGACCCGGTCAAAAAACCACCGTTGGCTTCCCAGCCGCAAACGGCCTGTTTACCGGATGCCAGCGCTTTTTCCATGCCGATGATAACAAAGGGTGAACCGATTCTGGTTTTC
>JABFSV010000132.1 GCA_013140405.1 Methyloglobulus sp.
TTTAACGAGGTAGAAACGTGAATTTTCTGAATAAAATCCTGTTGCTAGGTTTAGCGGTTGTGTTTTCCCCGCTGAGTCAAGCCGAGCTGACTATCGATATCACTGAAAGCTCTGATAGCGGCATTCCTGTCGCTGTCGTACCGTTTGCCTCATCCGGTGCGCCTGTTAACATCAGTTCTGTGGTCAATGCTGATTTGGCACGTAGCGGCTATTTCAAGATGTTGGCGGAACAGAATATACCCAGCAGGCCGAGTTCGGCTTCGGCAGTTAACTTCCCAGAATGGCAAGCAATCAACCAGAATTACTTGGTCGTAGGACAGGTTAACGGCGGAGGTAACCAGTACAATATCCAGTTCCAATTGTTGGATGTGATGAAAAATGGCCAATTATTGGGTTACCAAATGAATTCGTCCGCCGCTGATTTACGTAGGACAGCACACCATATCAGCGACTTAATCTTTGAAAAACTGACGGGCAAAAAGGGCGCTTTCAGTGGTCGTATTGCTTATGTGACCAACAACGGGCAGCAAAGCCAACTCCAAATTGCGGATACCGATGGTTTCGATCCGCAAACCGTAACAACCTCGAAAGAGCCATTGATGTCACCTTCCTGGTCACCCGACAAGTCAAAAATCGCTTATGTTTCATTCGAGCGTAAGACTGCCGCTATTTACGTGCAAATGCTTGCAACAGGCCAGCGCAAGAAGGTGGCTGAATTTCCTGGCATCAACGGCGCACCTGCCTGGTCGCCTGATGGCAACAAACTGGCGCTGACCTTATCCAAAGACGGCAGCCCTGATATTTATACCCTTAACCTCGGAACGGGGTCTTTGAACAAGCTGACGAAAAGCTATTCTATAGATACCGAACCCGTTTGGTCACCGGATGGTGGTAACATTGTGTTCACCTCAGACCGGGGCGGAAAACCGCAGTTATATATGGTCTCCAGCACTGGTGGCGGAGAAAAAAGAATCACTTTTTCAGGCGATTACAACGCCCGTGCCAGTTTTTCACCCGATGGCAGAAGCATAGCGATGGTGCATGGCAACGGCGGCGATTACCGTATTGGGGTGATGGATGTCGGCAGTCGGTCGATCAATGTCATTACCACTGGCCCAGCAGACGAATCGCCAAGCTTTGCCCCCAATGGGCAAATGGTAATTTATGCAGCCAAAAAAGGCGGAGCAGCTTACTTATCTGCCGTCTCTTTAGATGGTAAAATGCAACAAAGATTGGGCTTTAATAGCGGTGGTGTACGCGAACCCGCTTGGTCACCCTAGTTTACGGTGAAAACCCGCATTACACAGAAATTAATCTCAGGAAAAAATATGAAAATTAACAACTTATTGGTTTTTTTGCTAGTCGCTATATTTGCCTTATCTGGATGTAGTGAAGACGAGGCGACAGATGGCCTCAATGCCGGACAAAATGCCGCCAGCGGTATCAACGATGCTTCAACCAGCGGATTGAATGGTGCTTCAACCTTATCAGGTATGGCAGGTTCTGGTTATACTGGGGTTACTGGCAATAATGCTTTCTTAGGGCCCGAATTCAGTGACCCGAATAATCCGTTGTCCAGAAGCACAATCTACTTCATGTTGGACAGCAGTGATGTGCAACCGGATTTTATTCCAGTCATCAATGCCCATGCCCAATATTTGGTTGCCCATCCTAACCAAAAATTAACCTTGGAAGGCCACGCGGACGAACGCGGCTCACCTGAATATAACATTGCCCTGGGCGACCAACGTGCGAAAGCTGTCGCAGGTATGATGAAAGCCCAAGGCGTTTCCGATGGTCAATTGACGCTAATTAGTTATGGCGAAGAAAAACCTGCGGTATTTGGTAGTGATGAAGGTTCTTACGAGCGTAATCGTCGTGCTGAATTGTCTTATCAGAGGTAAATGTTGATGAATGCACGACTTGCATTGTTACTATGTGCTTGCAGCACAGCTTGTGCTGAATTGCCTCCGGTCGTTGACAAGGGTGGTGGTGTAACGCCAACTACAGCATTGAATGTAGCTAAGCCGCCCCCATCTTTAACGTCTGATTATGAGATGATGAAGCGGATAGATCAAATGCAAGCCGAAGTGCAACAGCTTACCGGCAAGGTTGAGGAACAGGCGTTTCAGATTGAAGAGCTAAAAAAGCAGCAAAAAACCATGTATACGGACTTTGATGATAGGCTGCAAAGCCTCGAAAATAAATCCGGTGCGAGTCAGCCATCATCTGAAGTTCCTGCCGATACGTCAGGTTCTGTAGAGTCTGGTGCAAGTGGATCGGAATCTCCTGCACCTGCTGCTGTCGATCAGCCAACTGGAGCCGAGCAACCACAAGATAAGTCATCTGGGGCGGCTCCGGCTCTCGCTGCATCTACACAGTCGTCAGATACTGGCCCTGCCCAAGTTTCTGATGCTGAAAAGCAGGAATATCAACAGGCATACGATGATTTAAGGAATGGCCGGACAGCCCAGGCCATCACTGAATTTAATGCCTATATTGCCAATCACCCAGACAGTGGCTACGCGAGCAATTCCCAATATTGGTTGGGGGAAGCGCACCGAGTTAATCAGGATAATGCGTCCGCACGTAAGGCTTTTAACGACGTTGTTGCAAACTATCCTAACTCTGCAAAAGTCCCCGATGCTTTATTAAAGCTAGGTTATATTGAAATGGAAGAGAAAAATCCGGCAAAAGCCCGCGAATATTTGACGCGAGTGACTACCGAATTTGCAAATTCCAAGGCTGCCGCGTTGGCGCAAAAAAAACTGCTTGTGCTTGATGGAAACACACAATAATCGTGAGTTCGCTGCGTATAACGGAAATTTTTTACTCCCTGCAAGGGGAGTCCAGCACAGTCGGCATTCCCACTGTTTTCGTCAGGCTCACAGGTTGTCCGTTACGATGCGGTTATTGCGATACTGCTTATGCTTTCACGGGCGGTGAAAAAAAAGCCATCAGCGACATTATTGCCGAAGTCCAAAGCTACGATACCCGTTATGTCACTGTCACAGGCGGGGAACCGTTGGCGCAGTCTTCGTGCCTGGAGCTGATGACAAAGCTGCTTGATCTGGGTTACGTTGTGTCCCTAGAAACTAGCGGCGCTTTAGATGTTTCGGGCGTTGATCTGCGCGTCATCAAGGTGATGGACTTGAAAACACCAAGCTCAGGCGAATTAAGTAGAAATCGCTATCAAAATATCCAGTACTTGACCAAAAACGACCAAGTGAAATTCGTGATTGGTAACGAAGAAGATTACGGCTGGTCGAAGCAGATCTTGTCTGAATACCAATTACCAGATTGTTGTGAAATACTGTTTTCGCCCGTCATGGGGCAACAAGATCCAACCGAGTTAGCCAATAAAATACTGGAAGATAGGTTGCCTGTGCGCTTTCAAATCCAACTCCACAAATTGCTTTGGGACGATGCGCGGGGCAAATAACAGCTATGTCCAAACAATCCATTATCCTTTTGTCTGGCGGTTTAGATACAATTACCGTGCTAGCTCTTGCCCAACAACAG
>JABFSV010000239.1 GCA_013140405.1 Methyloglobulus sp.
ATGCGGGACTAACCCAACCTGCGTGTTTATTATTTAGAATCAGATGTCTTCCAAGCGTCACTAAGAAATTCTAATATTGTAGAAGCCGATGCGTCGATTGGGTATTGACCAGCCTTAAGACCTATTGGTAAATCGTTGCCAAACTTACTTTTGAGTTTAGATGTTAATGAATCTTTTTCTTTTTTAGTAATGGAGATGTATCCAGTTTTACCCATTTTGAGCCGATTCATGTCAAGAAGCGAGCTAGTAGCGGCAGCCGTTGTTTCTATTAACATACGCCACAATGCTTCGTTTTTTGCACCGATTTCACTTTCCCTGCGTAACCAAGTTCCTTGTTTTGAAGCCGCGTCAGCAGGATTGTTGAGCTTTTCCTCTAGGAAACTGAGGTATTCCTCTTTGTTCGCTACTATAGCCCTATAAATATTATAATACGTCCTAGCACCTTCTCTAATTAGATCGTTCTTACTATTAGTGTGTCGCTCAATTGTCAATTTTGCGCGATTAATTTCGTTGGCGAAAACGCGTAAACCCTTCATAAAAGAATAGTTATCTTGTTGATCTGTTTCTTTTATGCGCCCTTCTGCAATTTTACAAATACCTAAGCTCTCTATCACATCGGATAAGTACTCATAAGGCTCGGTCGCAAAAACAATATTTGGCACGATAGTAAATACAATAAACAGCAGAGGTAAGATTCGTTTGTTCATGCTGATACCGAATTAAAATAGCTGAGTTCTGCGAAAAAAAACTGGAATATTATTGATTTTTCTAGTTTCTTGGTAACAAGCCATTTGCATTTCTTTCTGGTACAGGTAGCCCTTTTTGTTTGAGATGTTCAAGCAAAATGGATTCAAGGTGTGACGCCCAGCCGTCCCAGTTACTATTCCAGCATGAATCACAGCAAACAATATCTCCATACAAATTTAATCGATGACCCTCATATCTGTGCGGCCCATGCTGGTATTGCTGTCCACATATATCGCACTTGAACATAAACTTCTCTTTGGTCATATCGTTTCCTTCATGTTGCTTAACTAACACTAATGCCGCAGATTAAGTTAATACTTGTTAAGTTAGATTAAGTGCCGTAGGTTGGGTTAGGCGCACAAAACAACCAACGTCAAAATAATAGCGGATTTGTCCGTGCGCCGTAACCCAACATTGGGCGTTACCTTACCGCCGAACGTTGGGTTACGGCCCGCTCAACCGTCAGCAAAACTCAAAATCCGTGCTATTGCAGGGCTAACCCAACCTACACTTTTTATACTGATTGCCACAGCCAAGGAAAAGTTTTTTTATGCCTTTCTTCATAAGCACTGATCTTATCGACATGTTTCAGCGTCAAGCCGATATCGTCCAAACCGCTTAACAAATTGCCTTTACGGAACGGGTCGATGTCGAAAGTAAAACCATTACCCGCTGGCGTTATGACTTGTTGGTTTTCCAAATCAACCACGAAACGAACGCCTTCATTGGCGCTAATTTCTGCCATCAATCTAGCCAACTGCTGGTCGTTCACTTTAATGGGAAGAATACCGTTCTTGAAACAGTTGTTATAAAAAATATCGGCATAGCTGGTCGAGATGATGGTGTTAAAACCATAATCGGCTATTGCCCAAGGCGCGTGTTCGCGGGACGATCCACAACCAAAGTTGTCACCGACGACCAGGATTTTTGCGCCTTTAAAAACGGGCTTGTTCAGTTCAAATTCGGAATTGTCACTACCGTCGTCATTGAACCTCCAATCATGAAAAAGATGTGCGCCAAAACCGCTGCGCTCAACTCGCTTTAAAAATTGTTTGGGGATGATCTGGTCGGTATCTACATTGCTGCGGTTCATGAGAGCCGCAATGCTTTCGTGTTTTTTATAAGGTTCCATAATGAAAAAACTTTGTGTTTTAGCAAATTAAAAAAATGTCGGAGCTAGAATACATTACCTAACCGTTCGTCTTTATGCCCATTGGGTACTGAGCTTGTCGAAGGACGAAGAAAAGATAATGCGGTTCATGGTTCGACAAGCTCACCACGAACGGCCTAAAATTAATTCCGGCATTCAGCTTTCCTCAAAAGTGAAAGAAAATTATCCAAATGTCCTAATATCAACAAAATGTCCTGCCGCCGCCGCCGCCGCCGCCATAGCTGGAGACACCAAATGTGTCCTGCCGCCTTTGCCTTGACGGCCTTCAAAATTGCGGTTGGAGGTCGAGGCACTGCGTTGGCCTTTGCTTAATTCGTCGCCGTTCATCGCCAAGCACATGGAGCAACCTGGATCACGCCATTCCCAACCAGCTTCGATAAAAATCTTGTCCAACCCTTCGTCTTCAGCTTGGTGTTTGACATGATAGGAGCCCGGCACGGCAATCGCCTTGACGCCTTTGGCAACTTTAGTGCCTTTGGTCACTTCTGCGGCAATGCGGAAGTCTTCGATCCGACCATTGGTGCAAGAGCCGATAAACACCAAATCGACGGGGATGTCAGTCATTTTGGTGTTTGGAGTCAAGCCCATATAAGCCAATGCGCTTTCGCAAGCCTTGCGTTTGCCTTCGTTATCGAAACTTTCCGGCGCTGGCACACAGCCATCTACGCCTATCACTTGTTCAGGTGACGTTCCCCAGGACACTTGCGGAGCAATATCAGCAGCATCCAAGGTAATAATAGTGTCGAATACCGCGCCTTCATCACTAGGGAGGCTTTGCCAATAGGCCAGAGCCTGATCCCATTGAGCGCCCTTGGGAGCAAATTCTTTTCCTTTGAGGTATTCGTAAGTTTTTTCGTCCGGCGCAACCAACCCTGCCCTTGCACCCGCTTCAATCGCCATATTGCACAAGGTCATCCTGCCTTCCATCGAAAGCAACTTAATCGCTTCGCCAGCGTATTCGATAACATGGCCTGTACCACCTGCCGTGCCTATCTTGCCGATAATTGCCAAAGCAATATCTTTTGCGGAAGAGTATTTAGATAGTTTGCCATTTACCTGCACCAACATAGTTTTGGATTTTTGCTGCGGCAGGGTTTGCGTCGCCATAACATGCTCGACTTCGGATGTGCCGATACCGAACGCCAACGCACCAAATGCACCGTGGGTAGCGGTATGACTATCGCCACAAACAACCACCATGCCTGGATGCACAAAACCATGTTCCGGCACGACCACATGGATTACGCCGTTGTTGGGGTTTTTCATGTCATAGAGATTCAAACCATTTTCCGCGCAATTCTCGGCCATTACCTCGACCTGTTTTCTGGCGATAGGGTCAGGAATCGGCAGATGGCGATCTTTGGTCGGTACGCAATGATCCATCGTCGCCAGAATGCTATGTGGATTGCGGACTTTACGGTTAGCCAGCCGCAATCCTTCAAAGGCTTGCGGCGATGTCACTTCGTGCATCAAGTGACGGTCTACATAAATCAAAGGAGCTTGCCCGTCCACTTCAACGACGAGATGGCTGTCCCAGATTTTTTCGTACATGGTTTTTTTCATTGCTTTTTCCTAACTAACTGCTGTTCCCGCATCATAGT
>JABFSV010000433.1 GCA_013140405.1 Methyloglobulus sp.
CCTTCAATAACGGCTGGTTTTTCCATGCGCGTAAACACAAAATCACGAAATTCATTTGATTTACGGTCAAACGCGCGCACATGCCAACGAAGCCCCGTATTCACTAAGGCAAATGGAACAATTTCTCGTGTTGAAAAACCGCTGGTATGGGAATGATAGCCCATAGTGACCACTTTCTTTTGATGAATCGCCCGGCTAATGGGGGCAAGAACCGTCATTGAGGGATGGATTAAAACCAAAGGTAGCTCGCACGTCACCAAGGAACCACTTACAGAACCACCACCCTCTCCAAATCCGTGTGACAAGGCAGTAAATACGCGTTCAGGGAGGTGATTGAACGCAGGCAAAAATCCATGCCCTATTACATAGGTTTTGGTCGTGCCGTCAAAAATAATATTGTGAGGAAAAGTTTCCCGGTATTGGGCAAAATCCCTGGTAGCCACGGCAGGGGCAATACCAAATCGCAGCATTAAATCCTGCCTTCCTGCTTCACCCAAAAAATAAAGCCGGAAATCAATATAAGCCAGCCGTTCACGCTGGGTTTGGCTTAAGTTTTCAATGGTTGCGGGAAACTCACTGACGATGGGGTTAGCTTTCATGAAAGACATTCTAAAGAAATGACACTAATGAAGCAACCTAATTGAGCTATTGACATAATCATTTTGATTATATATTATCGTCATTAAGATTTTTGTTCACTTTTTAGGAGATAATAATGGCTACAAATCCACCAACAGGCGACGGTCATCGCAACGGCGCAGTACGAGACCGCTCTCAAACCCAAACTCCATCCGGTCATTGGGTCAAACGTAACACCGATAACGGCCAGTTTATGGATGTTAAATCCGACGGACAGCCCTTTAAAGGTGTGCGGAAAGAAAAATAAGGATGCTTTGCGCAGTCCATAGATGTTGGATGGCAAGCATCAATGGCTGCGCAGCGCTTGACAATAATAGTTAGAACTTAGGATATTAATATGGCACGTAAAAGAAAATCTGATCCCGATGTTATCGAGATATTATTTGAGTTGACTGGTTGGTTTTGGCAAGTGGGCGCGGTCATAACAACTTGCCTATTGGTCTTGTCTTACATGGCATTCCAATGGGCAGTGCATCAAGAAGCAGTTTTAGTGGCTTCTAAATTTTTGGGGCCTGTACTTGGAAGCTATGGATTCGCATATTACTTGCTCCCATTGATACCTTTTGTTTTGGCATGCGTATTAGGCGTAAAGACTTACGAGTCTTACTGTCGTGAACATATATAGCGATTCTGGTTCAACTATGCTGCAGCCAGTCATTACCCGAAGTGCCGATAACAGAAGCAAACTTTTTTAAGGGCATGGCATGATCGAGTTCGCCATCCATTTGGAAGCCAGTGACCCCAGAAAAAACATCTGGCGTTCTTATGGCATTACAGCCGGGCAAGATATCTTCGAAAACTGGAACGTCTCCCTGACTTATGGTCGGATTGGGGCTCGTGGCAGGACAAAAACTATTCTTCTGCCTGATGAAGCCGAAGCCCGCCGTTTTGTGGATCAATGCCTCAAAAAACGTAGGGGATCGCTAAAGCGCATAGGGATTAACTATAAGGTAAAGGACTTAGTTGGGAATTGTGGCAGTCTTATTGATGGGTTTATGCAGCCAAAGGTAACCTGATTTCAACAGGCAACCTTTAGCGGAAATGAACCTTAAATTTTTTTAAACGCCTTTAGGAAATTATTTGGATGGGCATGGAAACGGATGTGGCCTTCTGCATTCAGCCGTTTTTTACCCTCCTGAAATGCAGGCATTATGTAACCCCATTCTCCGACGCGGGAAAAACATATCACATAATCTATTTTTGCACCCTTCCACTTGTTTTCGATTTCTGTGGATTCGTTTTTAGACTCAATAGTTTTGATTTGGATACGACAATAGGTATTGTCGTCAGCTATCACTAAATCAGTTTTTTTGCCATGATCAATAGCTGGAATTAGCATTTCCCAGCCATCGCCCATCAACCAGGTGGCGGCAAGATTCTCATAGGAAAGCTGCTTGTGGGCAGCAAGAGTTTCTATTTTGATTTTTGAATTTGGGTTAGCGGGAGCATTTAAACAGAGCCATACGGTTTGGGTAAATAGCGAACATAAATCATTAAATAACAATATTTTGTCATAATAACGGACATGTGAATAAGTTGTATCTTATTGATAATTAATGAAATAATGCGTATCAGAGATTTTCTGCGTAGATGCTCCTGCTAGTCCTACATGGGGGTTTATTGAGTCCATTGGCGGGATGATGCCACCGGCCCAATTTAACGGTGTCCTAAACTCCTCCCAAGTTATATAAGGGCGGCGTAAGCATTAGGATGTGTTCTGGCCTGTAGGTTATGCCGACGCAATCCATCACCCAACCATTTTTCAGCCATGCCGCGTTCTGCGATAAAGACCGCGGCACGGTGGTTTTGAGGTTAGTCCAAAAAATAGGTGGTGTCTTGGGTCGGCACGGAATGCAGTATAGTATATTAAAGGGTATTGGCGTGTCGGTTGCACTCGTCCGATCCAGGCCACAAAGAAGCCTGATCCAACTCGGACCATTATGTGCCGTTGTCTCGTAGAAACCTTAATGATAGGTCAAAGCCCTTCCCGTTTTCAACAATCATACCCAAGCCTTTACTCTTGTTGAATAAGCCTTCCTGTCTGGAAGTTTTATTAAAACGGCCTGTTGCCAAAAAATCTAATGGGGCGTTTTTTTGGGGGCATTCGCGCTTAGCTTTTGCTTGCCATCCAAACATAATGTGCAACAGGCGAGTTTCGCATTTGCCCAAATGGCCGGCGAAGAATTGCCCCACATGATGGCTGATGTAACTGTTGCAGAAGACATCACTAGAAATAGCGTCCGTTACTTTTCCAAATAAGCGTTGGAACTTGCTGAAGCCCCCTGAAACCTTGGCCGGTACAGGAGCAAATAGGGTCACTTTGTGTTTGCCCTGGACACTTGTGCAATATCAGGGCAGGACATATCCCTAACATAAAGGCAGCAATCCGCAGCATCGACGGGTGGCGAACGCAAAAGTGGCTGGGCGGCATGAAAAATGCATAACTCTTGTGTTAGACGCAAATGCAGTCTGATCCCCCCACCAAATAAGAGACCAAAAAAACAGAAATGAACGACAATAACGAACGAAATAACGCGTTCCAGGATTTTGTCCTGGATTATGCCGTGGGTTGGCATTTTTGTGTTCATTTTGTGGTTTGTGGTTAGCCTTTAGCCTGTGGCGCTATTGGTGTCAGCCATTGACGGCATCCTTTAAATTCTTGCCTGGTTTAAAGGATGGGGCCTTCGAAGCGGCTATGCTCATTTCTTGGCCAGTTTGGGGGTTGCGCCCCATCCTGGCCGGCCTGTCCTTAACCGAGAACGTGCCGAACCCGACCAGGGTAATTGAATCGCCACTGGCCAACGCGGTTTCTACAGTTTTGGTCAAGGCATCCAGTGCGAGCCCTGCGCTCGCTTTTGATAAGTTGGCGTTTTCAGCCA
>JABFSV010000449.1 GCA_013140405.1 Methyloglobulus sp.
ACTTTTACTTGCAAGTGCTTTACTGGCATTGGCTAGTGGCTGCGCGACAACGGCAGCTACCACAACAGCAGAACCAGAACATAACCATGCTGCGATGCCTGTTTCAGGGCAGCCCAAATACAACACCACCATGAACCCAAGGCAAACAGAACATCCGAATGTTATGGGATTTAATGATCTGCACATCCAGGCTATCCGGCATCTTAAGCCCGATGTCTTTAGCGCGGAAGATCCAAAATTGCAGGCTATTGTCCACCATCACTGCAAGGCTTACGACGACGGCACACTGGTTTGCTTAATGTTTCCAGGTGGTATGAAAGACCAGGACAAACCGATTGGTTTTGAGTACATCATCACAACCGCCCAATTCAACACCTTGCCTGAAAAAGAAAAACATTACTGGCATTACCACAAGACTGAAGTCGGCAGAGCCTGCGCTACCTTCCCTGATTTAACTAAGGAAGAAGCTAATGCAATTTTGCCAGCCGTACACGAAACATACGGTAAGGTGGTTTATTTCCAAAAACCTGAAGACAAATTTCCGCTGGGCGAACCTTATGTCCTGATTGTTCAAGACATGCCAGACGTCAAACATTAGTCCCCCCTTGCTGTGTAGTATTAAAATTACATAGCCTAAGTCAGCGGATCAAGGCTTTGCCAAGCCTCCGCTGGCTCTTTTTAACGATGGATTATTAAGCGATAGTGTTCGCCCAATCAAACCCGCTTTTGTTTTGTTTATGGATAATCGTCAAATACTTAAATGTGCGGTACTTTTCGCCTTAGTGATGGCAATCAATCCCGCCGCTGAAGCGGAGTGGTCAGTTAACACCAACAATGATGCCTATTACACGGATGATGTCGCCCTATTTTCTGTCACCCGACGGCTTTCCCTTAAAGATGACCCAACACAACCCGTTGTCGATAGGCCAGCGCAAGGTGGTGATTTCGTTTATGAACCTAGCGCGGAGCTGGAATGGTCTGGTAAAAATGCGTTAGGTAAAACCCATTTATCTTTAGATGCAGGTGGTTATGTATTTGCTAACCGATCAGAATTCACCCACGGACTATACGAATTTCAATTCGCACAGACGTTCGCAACAGGCACTAAAGTAGGTCTGTTCTATAATTTTGTACCCGATCTTTTTTTGGGGAAAAATCTATTTGTACAAGCCAATGGTGCAGAAACCGAACATGATGAAAAATTGACCAACCACTTCTGGTCTATCCATTTGGACCAACCTTTAAGCAAAAACCTGACCGTCCGCTTATTAGGCCGTTATGGTTTACGCAACTACAATGCACCTTTCCAACACCGTGACACCGAGTTTTGGACACTTGGCCCACATCTTGAATGGGCAATCAACCCAGATATAGAGTTATTGCTCGGTTATCACTATGAGCAGGGAGTTGCTGACCACCAGAAGACTACCAGCTTTGCCGACAATGTTTCCTATGTTAACCACTATGCCTCAGCGGAACTAAAGGTACACTTGCTGGAACGGCTAAGTGGCGTTTTTATTTTTGATTTCGAAAAAAATGATTTCACCAGTGCCAATCCAAATGATGAACACTTTGGTGGTTCAGAAAATGTATACCAGGGCGAGATAGAACTTTTGTATGAACTGGATGAGACTGCAACCATTAAACTGGGCTGGCAACATGGCAGCAGGAAATTAACCACAGAAGAAAAGAGCATTAAGAACAACAATGTGTGGTTAGGGTTTGAGTATGGTTTCTAATCTTTTTCTGTAGAGAACGATTTATGTATTTTGGGAGGTGGATATGCTGCGATTTATTTTAAAGCTATTTTTAGGGCTGACATTCTCGGTTTGTGCTTTAGCAGACCACAATCTTGGTCTACCACCGTTAACAGTTCCCAACTATAACCCACAATCCACGGAAAAAATCGAACTTGGACGGTTATTGTTTAACGACAGCCGCTTTAGTGCAGATGGCACGGTGAGCTGCGCCAGTTGCCATCATCCTGGCAAGGCTTTTACCGATGGCTTATCCGTTGCTAAGGGCATCAAAGGACAAACAGGCACACGCAATGCCCCTACCGTTGTGAATGCCGCTTTTTATGAAACCCTGTTTTTAGACGGTCGCGCAAACAGCCTGGAAGACCAAGCCTTAGGGCCTTTTGTCAACCCTATCGAACACGGCTTAGAAAGCCATCAAGCGATTGTTGATGTCGTCCAGCATGACTCAACTTACAGCCAACGATTCAAAAATGTCTTTTCTATTCAAGCAAGTGATATAACGATTGACCACGTAGTCAAGGCCATTGCCAGTTATGAACGGACATTGGTTTCCGGTGATTCGCCTTTTGACCGTTATCTTTTTGGTCGGGATCACTCAACCTTATCGACAAGTGCCGAACGTGGCTTGGGGATATTCAAACGCAAAGGCAATTGTGTCACCTGCCATGAAATATCATGGAATAACGCTTTGTTTACCGATAACCGTTTTTACAACATAGGCGTTGGCTTTAAGCATTTAACCTCCATCCTGGATGATTTGATTGCCTTTATTGGCCAAGGCAAAAACCTGGATGATTTCCCGTTAACCGCCTTGCAACGTTCCGAACTGGGACGATTTAATGTCACCAAAAACCTAGCCGATATGGGTAAATTCAAGACACCGACATTAAGGAATATCGTCATAACTTCACCCTATATGCACGACGGCAGTATGAAAACACTGGAAGAAGTCATCGAACATTACGATAAAGGCGGCGACAAAAACCGCTTTATCGACACTAAAATATTCCCCTTGCACCTGACTCAGCAAGAAAAAACTGATTTACTGGGATTTATGCGGGCATTGACCAGCCCGTAAACTATTATTCACTGCTTAACATGCAATCGCCATCAACCATTACACATCATGAAAAATAACTACGAATTATGGGCAACCCACTTTCCCCAGTTTATCGAAAACAAGGACAAAGGGGTTGATTTTCTAATGGACGCGTCAAGTTTAGTGAAGTTACCTGCCGGAAAACAGGTCTTTTATCCAGGTAGTGTATGTGAAAATTATTTATTGGTTCTTGATGGTGTGGTTAAAGTTCAATTGATGGCGGCTGATACCGGGCGGGAAATCTTGCTTTACCACGTACGCTCAGGCGATTCTTGCGTTTTGACCACCTCTTGCTTGTTAAGCGGTGATTCTTATCCGGCTGAAGGCATAGCGGAAATTGACGTAACAGCCCTTGCCATGTCATCCCAGGCTTTTTATCGCTGTATTGAGCTGTCTGCTTTTTTCCGGGAGTTTGTGTTCAAAAACTTCTCATCTAGGCTTTCCAATATTATCAGCCGCATGGAATCAGTCGTTTTTGAAACCATTGACCAGCGGATCTGTAAAGCCTTATTGGCTTCCGGTGACAAGGTCATCGCCAAGACCCATCAAGAGCTGGCCTATGAATCAGGCACAGCCCGTGAAGTTGTATCCCGTCATCTAAAGAACTTCGAAAATATAGGTTGGGTTAGCTTAAAGCGCGGCACGGTTGATATTA
>JABFSV010000343.1 GCA_013140405.1 Methyloglobulus sp.
CGGTTGGCAACAAAACCTTTAGCTTGGGCATCAACTTGGCTCATGTACTCCCCGACCTTGGTTTTGCCGTAAAACTTGCTACCTTCGCAGTGATAAATCTTAGAACGGGTGTTTACCCATACTTTCCCTGAACCGCCAGCCACTGGTGCTGCCATTTGTGCGGGCGCAGACGCTGGCTCGGCAGTCCGGGCGGCTGGCGCAACTGGCGCAGGTGTTGCTTCACGGGTCGCGGGTGCTACAGCCTCACGAGCTGACGGCGCAGCTGGCGCTGGCGTAGCCGCAGTTTCTGGAATTGCAGGGGCTTGCCTATCTGCATACCATTCCTTAACGCCTTTATGTCCTCGACATGCACCGCGTTTTGATGCTCCGGTGTATTCGGTGCCGTCATTACACAAACCAGTGGCTGTAGCCGCTGCGGCTGGCGCAGGTGCCGCGTCGCTGGCAGGTCTAGCTGGCTCTGCTTGGCTTGGGGCTGGAGCAGCGGCAGCCCTATCCGCATACCATTCTTTGACACCTTTATGGCCTCGGCAAGCGCCTCGTTTTGAGGCCCCTGTGTATTCGGTGCCGTCTTTACATAAACCAGTGGCTGTAGCCGCTGCAACTGGTGCAGGTGCTGCATCACGGGTAGGTGTTGCAGGAACAGCCTGTGCTGGAGCAGGCGCGATCTCTGCGGTTGCGGGTGCTTGCTTGTCGGCATACCATTCTTTGATGCCTTTATGTCCTCGACATGCACCGCGTTTTGTTGCTCCGGTGTAGGGTGTCCCATCTTTGCACATGCCAGTTGCCGCAGCGCCTGCTTCAGCAGCCGCAGATTGTTCAGCAAAAGCATTTGAACAGAGTAAAAACAGTAAACTTACCAACAACAGCGATTGAATTTTCATAATAGATTCCTTCGTAGTTAACTAAATAAGACGTGGTGAATACAGAAGTTGAAGTGTGATACAGCACATCGTGCCAATTGAAGTGCAGCATTCAAGCCAATTTGATTATAACTCGGATAATCGATTTTTATCCATCCTAACAAGCGTTCAAAGCAGACAACAATAGCGTTATTTTTTTAAATGCTCGATACGATAAGGGTAACTACCTTTTCGTATATTGAAAAACGCCAACTCTGGCAAACTCGCCAAAACGCCCCTAACGCCAATTTTAAGCGCCCTGCCCTCGTCGAACGGCGTACTAAACAGGCCGAAAACGCTCTGGCTGGTTGCTGCTAAAGTATTGACCGCACCAAATAATGGCCTAAGTAAAATGGTATCGTCAGTAAAAAACACAAACCAGGCATCATTCGAGTTGTGGTTGTACAAACTGGAGCTGAACACGTTAGATTCACGGACATACACCCAACTATCAACTTCGCGATGGTACATCTTGGTCAATTCTTTTTGTCTATAGGCAGGCAATTCTCTGGTGCTGACAATGTTATAGGTTTCTTGTATCGCATCAAAGGCTTGAAAGGGGATAAAATTTATTTTCGGGTCGATAAATCCGCCTAATGCCTGTTCCGACTGCCCAGAAACTGCATCATTGATAAGTGCAAACAAAGCTGTAACACAATTTTTAGTCAGCAAATGATAGCTATTTTGATCGTTGTCATCTTGGATCAAGCGTTCAGCCTTTATTTGTTGTTGATTCAACGCAATCTCTAGTTGTTCTGCGTCCAGATCCGTCATTAAAAAACGGTTTACCGGAATGTTTTTTTGCGGCAATGGTTGCTCGCTTAGATAGCGTAACTCTCCAGTTTTGTCACTTTCCAGCCATTGTTGATAGCGGTTTGCCGCCATTTCCAGGTGAACGTATTGTTTTTCATAGGCTATTGAGCCTAGCTCAAAGTTAGAAGCCGCTTCTTGCAAACGCTTTAAATCAACCTCACGCCGCTTCTGTGTATTTTCCGCGTACAGCGTTAATTGTTGACCAGGGATAGCCTTTGCTTTTTCGTCAGTGTCATCCAGAAATACCCAATGCCCAGCTTGTATAGATTGCTCAATGACGACCAGCCGTGCCAAAGTTACGAACAAGGCATAACCCCAATCGGGACGCTTTGAAATTATTAGCGATAGCGCGGAATGAGATAAATCTTGCTGGTATGACTTCGCACGTTTTATTTCTGCGTTATTCAGCTTTATTTCCGGTAGATTTACCTGGAAACACGCAGTCTCGGCTAACGGCTGATGTTTTTGCAGGACCTGCAAGGCCAGCAAACCGTTCAGCAAATCGCTGTAATGTTCAGAAAAGGAATAGTGCGGAGACGTGTTGCTTAAATCGTTTGGAGAAAGCCTGTCAATCTCTTTGTTCAAAGCAATTATTTTTTCAGGCAGAAAATTCTTACCGTATTGCTTCTCAACCTGCTGTCCTACCTCAGCCATGATTTTTGCGCTAGCGAGTGCAGTATTGCATCCTCCCGCTGTTTTTTTTGCGCCCACGTCAGCACTACTGTAAAACAGCCCTGCCCCATGTAACTGTGGCGATGTGTCAGGCGTATCAGACGATATTGCCGACTTACCCGCCTTCAATCTCAGCAAAGCCTGCAACAAGAATTGGTCATATTGCAAGGCTTGTAGCTGTTTCAGATGCTGTTTTTGCGCCAGAAACCGTACTTTAAAATAACTGTTGATCTGGTCATAAGCCGTATCTGATACCTCAATATCGGCAACGTGGATGCTGCGATTTTGAAGCAGTTGATAATCAACCCGAAAAGCCTCGGCATTGTGCTTGAACAAGCGAATGAGCGCATTTTCGTACTGGTAATGATAAACATCCTCATCCAATTGCACGGCAACATGCCCTCCGCTGGCATTACCTTCGCTGGCTTCTATGTATAGGAATTGAAATACCTTGGCATTTACGCTCCCCGCAAATAGCAGCAATCCAAGTACAACGGCTCTCACACTGGATTAGCCCTAGCGGTCATAACCTTCTTGAATATCACTCATCTTGCCCACATCGCCACCGGTAAATTTCCTTTTGTACAGATCATACTGCGTACCTGAAATCTTGGCCTTTCTTAAACCTTTACCAATGGCCCGATAGGTTTTGGGGTTTGCTTCCCAGTCTACGATGCCATTTTGTGAAGCAACATCGCTGATGCCTTCCATAAAAGCATTTTGATTGGTTAAGCTGGAATTTGTACGCAGATACGTCACCGTAAAATCCTGGACGTCATTTTCATAAGTGTTGTCGCCAGTGTTCTTATCCTTCTCGTCGCTTTTGCTGGACGACGTTGAAGAATCGGAAATGCTTTCAGAGCTTTTAGCTATAGAACCCGAACTGTCTGAAATTGAACCAACGCTATCTGATATGGAACAACCGTTGAGAAAAAGCACTGTGCTTACCCCTAAAACAGCGAAATAAAGCGTTTTTGTGTGACATAAATTAACCATAATCCCTCCAAAATGTATCAATTATTGCACGGCAAACATGCAAAAAACCTGTAAATCCGCATAAGCCAAACTAATCAAGCATTGCTCTACCAACCTACCAACATCGTAACAGCTTCTTGTATAGGTTAGAAC
>JABFSV010000185.1 GCA_013140405.1 Methyloglobulus sp.
ATAAATTAACTTTGTCTTTACAGAATTTCAAGAATTTGGTTGTAGATTTAGCCGTGCTTTTTAATGTATAGAGGGGAGGGCGGTTTCTGTTACAGAGACTAGACTCATTCTTTTATCTGATCCAAACGGTCTCCGCTCGTTCCCAAGCCGGAGCTTGGGAACGAGCGGACATTTATCGGGACGGTAGTGGGTTAAACCTGTGTTTTTTGATGAACTTGTTGGCTTCATGACCTAACGGTCACAAGCGCCCCAGAGGGTAAGGTTTGTCGCTCCGCCCTACATCAAGTTACAGGTTTAACCCACTAACCACAATATATTCAATTAAACTGTCATTACTGATAAATAAACGCTATAAAATCCAATGACCGCAACCCTTAACGTCAACACCCTTCGCCAACGCGCTGCGTCATTTGCCAAAGAATTCTCAAAATCGACTTACGAAATGGGCGAAGCGCAGGATTTTATTCGTGGCTTATGCCATATCTTCGAATTAAACCACCGCCGCGCCGTCCGTTTTGAAGACCGGGTAAAAAGTTGGGCGCTAAAAGCGGACGGATTGATGGCTTTTTTCCCGGCCTGCTGCTGGTTGAAATGAAATCACTGGGCGAAGACCTCGATAAGGCCGTTGATGCCGCTTACGGCTATAAGCCCAACAAAGCCGAAGGAAGCAAAAAAGACGATGCCGCACGGGTGGCGTTTTTGTTTGAGCGCTACCAACAACAGCTTGCGCGGTGAATTTTAGTCGTAGGTTGGGGTGAGGCACGAACCCCAACATATAGAAGCCCCAATGTTTTGCTCATTCCCAAGCTCTGCTTGGGAATGTTGTTTTGCAAGCTGGAGCTTGCCTTGTTGGTTCCCAAACAGAGCGTGGGAACGAGCCGACGAGCCGAAGGTAAAATAAGGCGTTAGTAAAATTCTCAATCACAATTGCTGCATTTTTTAGGCTCGAGGCTGTTATTGGGTAGCTGGCGCTTCCTTTTTTTCTCCAGTCGGTTGACCTTGTTGGGCTTCAACCGCCTTTTTAGCTTCAGCCTCTTTCTCTTGTTTTATTCTCTCTTTCCTTTTTGCTATCGCGGCCCTTTGCGTCGCGGCCTTTCCAGCATCTATGCTCCCAGAATCCCCACCCCACGAATTTACACTTTCCGCCAAGGTTAGCTCAGGTAAAACTAAGCTGGAAATCAGGCAAACGCTTAACAGCAATGCCATTTTTTTAGATTTGATAGACAACATAACCCACCTCCGCTGAGAAATTTAAGAACTCTATTTTATTAGACAATGCGAACGTAATGGAGTTTTTTCATTCCCCTTTTTAGGAAAGCGCAATTTTTCTCGTTTTCTCGTTCCCAAGCTCTGCTTGGGAATGTTGTTTTGCAAGCTGGAGCTTGCTTTGTTGGTTTCCAAGCAGAGCTTGGGAACGAGCCGTATGGTATAATTTCTATACCATGTTTTCATTTGAATTTGACGAAACCAAGAGTCAGGCCGTGCTTTTCTAAGCACGGCATCAATTTTATTGATGCACAGCGGCTGTGGAATGATCCCCTATTATTGGAAATCCAGAGGATGAACCAAGGTATTTAGTGATCGGGCAGATTGATGGAAAACATTGGTCTGCTGTCATCACTTATCGCAACACAAACATTCGGCTTATTTCTGTTCGTCGCTCAAGAACTGAAGAGGTGGCAATTTATGAAAGCTAAAACTTTTGATGCACAATTTGATGAGGGTGTTGATATCACCACATCCTTGGATTTGTCTAAGGCAAAACGTGTTTTGCTGCAACAAAAGCGCGTAAATGTTGATTTTCCAGCATGGATGATTGATGCGCTGGATCGGGAAGCAGGAAAACTTGGTGTTACCCGACAATCCATTATTAAAGTTTGGTTAGCTGAACGGCTTGAAGGATCGGTTTCTAAAAATTCAAGCAACTCAATGCCTTGAAATTTCATCGCTCCTACGCCGGAGCGTGTGAACGATGTCGTTAAATATCCGTCTGTTTATTTCTTGTAATTCCAGTATTTACCTTCTTCTTCACGCCATGTTTCTAGTCCCAATTGTTTATCCATGATTATCTGGATAGCGCCTTCTTCTGCACTATTCAACCATTTGGCAGGCAAATTCCGGTAGCGCTGGATAACATCTTGATGCGGATGTCCAAACTGGTTGCGATAACCCGCCGGAATTAGGATAAAACTCGGTTTAACCGCATTCAGGAATTTTGTGGTTGAGGAGGTTTGGCTGCCGTGATGTGGGGCTATTAAAACCTCTGATTTAAGATTGTCGCCGTAAGTCTCGACCAACCACGATTCTGCTTCTGCTTCAATATCGCCTGTCAACAACGCTGTACCTTGTTGCGTCTGAATTTGCAGGACGCAGGAGTTGTCGTTATCGGATAACAGATTGCCTAGTTTCGGTGACAGAATGGTAAACCTGGCCTCATCCCATGACCAGAATTGTCCGGCTTTGCATTGGGTTGGCGCGTATTCGCTCAATTGCTGCGATACGCTGGTTAATATGGTGTCAGTAGGTACGCTGCTTATCAAGGAATCAGCGCCGCCAATATGGTCGTTATCACCATGACTGACAATTAACGTATCAATCTTATTAATGTTTTGGTTACGTAAAAACGGTACGACTACGCTTTGTCCACTGTCGCTGGTCGATGAAAATTTCGCCCCAGTATCGTAAACCAGGGCATGGTTAGCGGTTTGCACGATTGCCGATAAGCCTTGCCCGACATCCAATAAAGTCATTTTGATAACACCAGGTGCTATTTTGCTGGATTCAGTAAAGACTAAAGGAAACAGCATGAGCAACCCTAACCAACGGGATGGCATACCTTTGGGTGCAAACAATAGCAGTATGCCCGGCACGGCAAAGCCCAGTGCCCACCAGGATGGCTGGGTATGGTTGATGGTTGCTAAGGGCAGGGCGGCTAGTTTGACCAAAACCCACCACAATCCTTGCAAGGCAAAATCCACTGCAATAAACAATTTTGCCGCTAAAAGTGGTGATACAAGCATGATAAGCGTGGCAAGTAAGGCTAACGGCACGACCACTAGGCTGATAATTGGCACTGCTATTAGATTGGCAAGTGGGGCAATCAGCGAAATCTGCTGAAAAAACAACAGCAATAATGGCGTTAACCCTACCGATGTCACCCAATTGATTTTGGCGCTGCCACGAATAAAGCCTAGTTTGCCCAAGCGTCCGGCAAGCACATAAATAATCAGGCTGACGGCAATAAACGACAGCCAGAATCCGGCGGACAACACGACCAGTGGGTCAATCACCAGGACAGCGAATAAAGCAATAGCAAACACATGATAAGGCTGGGTATTACGTTGCTGGATGATTGCTGTCATGGCGACAGTAATCATCAGTGCGGAGCGCTGCGCGGGTACGGAGAAACCTGTCAGCCCGGCATAAAATATCGCCGTCACCAGCGCAACGATGGCGGCGACTTTTTGGGGAGACCAAGCCAAAATACCTGTC
>JABFSV010000006.1 GCA_013140405.1 Methyloglobulus sp.
TCCCAAGCCATGAAACCGGCATCAGGAATTTTTGCTTATGGGCGTTGGGCATGGCGGTATTGACCTTAAAAAAAATCAAGCAGAACCTAGGATTTACCCAGTCAGGCGAAGTCAAAATTTCACGAAACAGTGTCAAATCGACGATTTTTGCCACCCGATTAATGGGCCGAAGCAACAGCTTACTCGGCCTTCTGTTCAATTTCGTTAGTCAGGATTTGCGCGACCCTGGCTGGGCTTACTCCCCACAACACCCCAAAGCTACGTTAGATATTTAAGAGGATTGACAATGTTTACCGACGCAAACTCAGAATCACAAACACATACAACTGAAAGCACCTCAACAGCAATTGTTTTCAAGGATGGGCAACTCGATGTTGCCATCAAAAAAGCACAAGATAAGCTGCTGAGCTTTCAAGATAAGGCAGGATATTGGGTATTCGACCTGGAAGCCGACTGCACCATTTCGGCAGAGTACATCATGATGATGCACTATCTCGGCGAAATCGACGAGCCGCTACAGGCGAAAATCGCCAACTACATACGGTCACGCCAATCTGCCGATGGCAGCTATCCGCTATTTACCCACGGCCCAGGCGAGATCAGTTGCAGCGTCAAGGCTTACTATGCGTTAAAAATGGCAGGGGATTCTATTGATGCCCCCCACATGGCCCGATTAAGAACCTACATTCTGGGTCAGGGCGGCGCTGCAAAAGCCAATGTCTTCGCACGCATTGCCTTAGCCATCTTCAAACAATTGCCCTGGCGCGGAGTGCCGTTCATCCCCCCCGAAATCATGCTGTTTCCCAAGTGGTTTCCTTTCCACTTGGACAAAGTTTCCTATTGGTCACGGACTGTTATGGTGCCGCTGTTTATTTTGTGTTCTTTAAAAGCGACGGCAAAAAATCCAAATAATATTAACGTATTGGAGCTTTTTGTTACCCATCCTGATGAAGAGCAACACTATTTTCCTGAACGGACTCTGTTAAATAAAATTTTTCTAGGACTAGATAAGTTTGGTCGATGGGCTGAGCCTTTTATCCCGAAAAAAATTCATGACCACGCTATAGGAAAGGCCAAAAACTGGACTATCGAACGCTTAAATGGCGAAGATGGCTTGGGCTGTATTTTCCCTGCAATGGTCAATGCTTATGAAGCCCTGATGCTGTTGGGATTCCCTAAAGACCATGAATACGTTGTGACCGCACGTAAGGCGATTGATAAGTTGCTGGTCGTTAGTGAGGATAGCGCTTTTTGCCAACCTTGTGTTTCGCCTGTTTGGGATACCGCCTTGACGGCACTGGCATTGCAAGAGGCTGACAAAACAGGCAACGCCAAAAATCTAACCAATGCCTATAACTGGCTAAAAAGTGTGCAGTTATCTGATGAACCCGGCGATTGGCGCGTTTCCCGACCTGATTTAGCCGGCGGCGGCTGGGCATTCCAGTACGCCAACCCGCATTATCCTGATGTGGACGATACCGCAATCGTAGCTTTTGCGATGGCAGATTCAAACCTGCCAAACCTGGATGAATCCATCCATCGGGCAACGCGCTGGATAGAAGGGATGCAATCCAAAAACGGCGGCTATGGTGCGTTTGATGTCGATAACACCTATTATTACTTAAATGAAATCCCCTTTGCTGACCACGGTGCCTTGCTCGATCCGCCCACAGCCGATGTCAGCGCCCGATGTGCGATGTTGATGGCAAAAGCAGGAAAAGACCAAGGTCAATATCAACTTGCCTTGGAACGAGCAATCAACTATTTACGTTCCGACCAAGAAGCAGACGGTTCGTGGTTTGGCCGCTGGGGAACCAACTATGTCTATGGCACATGGTCAGTCTTGCTCGGCCTGGAACAAACCAACCTGCCAAAAACCGATGCAATGTACGTTAAGGCTGTTAAATACTTAAAGAGTGTGCAGCACGAAGATGGTGGTTGGGGGGAAGATAACTACAGCTATCATGACATCAGTTACAGCGGCAAGTACCACTTTAGCACCGCATTCCAAACGGCTTGGGCAGTCTTGGGTTTGATGGCGGCTGGTGAAGTCCGTAGCCCAGAAGTCAAAGCGGGTATTGATTTCATCTTACGCACTCAGCAAGCAGATGGTGTCTGGAATGATAACTGTTTTACTGCACCCGGTTTCCCTAAGGTGTTTTACTTGAAATACCACGGCTATGACAAATTCTTTCCGCTTTGGGCGCTTGCTCGGTACCGCAACGAACTTAAGCAGTGATTACAGGAATTGTTGTTGCCTTACCTGAAGAACTTAGCACCCTAACATCAAAAAAACTTGATAAAGGGTGTGTTGAAGCCCTTGCCGACAACATTCTGGTAATTTACTCAGGCGCAGGTGCAGAAAACGCCCGCGCCGCATCCGAATTATTGGTAGCGCAAGGTGCAAACCAGCTTATTAGCTGGGGGTGTGCGGCAGCTTTGGACAAATCTTTTCGACCAGGGGATTTGGTTTTAGCCAATAGTTGTGTCGATGCAGATAATATTGAGTTCGACCTAAACAACGAGAGTTGGCTGACCCATATCAAGGCTTGCCTCAGCAAGCGTTTAACCGTGAATATCTATACAGGCAAACTGGCAGAAAGCAAAAGTATTATTGCATCAAGCCATGATAAGGTAAAAATTGCAGCTACAACTGGCGCGATAGCCCTGGATATGGAAAGCATTGCTGTTGCTAAGGCCGCTCAAACCCATCACTTGCCGTTTCTGACTATACGGGCAATAGCCGACCCGCTCGCTATGGATTTGCCAGCCGCCGTAAGCCATGCGCTTAACGATCAAGGCGATGTGGTGTTGGGTAAGCTATTAACTTATCTTTTGTTGCATCCAGTCGAATTACCCGGCTTGGTCAGGCTAGGCTTGCATTTTAATGCTGCAAAAAAAACCTTAAAACAGGTAGCCAAGCAGCTTGATGCTTTAACGATGCCACTCAAAGCTCACTAAAACATACAATAAATACGAATGACTAAGCAGCCCACTACATTCACCGACACAATTCTCCACTGGTGCGAACAACAAATCATCCGTTTTCCGTGGACATTGCTAGTGGTGTCCTTTTTGCTGTGTGGTGGTGTTTCTTACCATGTTTACAAGCATCTCGGCATTAACACCAATACCGCTGAAATGCTCGATCCCAATCTGCCGTTCCAGCAAAATCAGCGGCGGATTGACAAGGCTTTTCCACAAGATGCGGCGACTTTAATACTCATCGTAGAAGCCGGAACACCAGAAGAAACCACCTTAGCCGCCAATAAGTTGCAAGACAAACTAAGCGTACAGACAGATCGCTTTGATTCTGTTTATATTCCAACCGACAACGCTTTTTTCAGGCAACAAGCATTGCTTTACCTAGAGCAAACTGACCTTGACGCGCTGGCTAAAAAACTGACTGACGCACAACCGTTTATTGGGCATCTGGCGCAAAACTATCATTTAGACGGTTTGTTCGAAATCATCAGCCTAGCCTTAAAC
>JABFSV010000157.1 GCA_013140405.1 Methyloglobulus sp.
TTTTCATCATTTTTCTGATTGGCCAGGTCAACAGTCTGCGCGTGTTCGCCAAAATACCAGCCAAACCGGGAATTTCCAGCAAATTTAATAGCTCAGCCAAGGCGTGTTGGAAGGTTTCGTAATGATGCGGATGATTGAGGTAATCGCGCTGGTAACTGTTCAGGCCTTGTTGGATGACTTGATCGACCAAGCCCTGCCAATCTTTTAACGAGGAATGCTCGGCAAGCACAGGCTCTAACCAGGGCTGCCAGTGTTTTTGCAGCAACTCTTGTTCTAATCTGGACTGTTTTTTTCGGTTAACTTGCTTAGCTAAACGGTGCAATTGCTGGGTATCAGGCCACTGCGGCATACCTGTCTGTTTTTGGTAGTGCAAGGGGATAACTTGCGGAAATTCATCTTTCCTGATTTGTTGCCATTTATCTTTTAACGAATTGATTAATAAGGCTTCTGAACCTTCGCTCAACTTATTCAAACAAATAATAATTGGCTGCTGTAAGGCTTCAATGTCCGCCATGATGTCCCATACAGATTGGTCGGCGTATTTCTCTTTGCTGACTACCAGAACAACCATATCAGCCAGTGCCACCGTCCTGATGACCCCTTCGCGATAATTGACCGAATCTATAGAATCGAAATCGGGCGTATCCCATAGCACACTGTCAGGTAAAAACGTAGAGTCTGTGGTGTTTTCGGTCAAGGAATAGCAATCGTGCCGATCTTTGGATAACTGGCTTTGCTGTATTTGTTGAAATCGCCCAAAATACCATTGCAAACCGCTACAAGCCGAAAGCGGCACGCCGTCACAAAAACCTTGCGGATGCATCGTATAGCCCGCTAACGGGCTAACGCCTGCCGCGCTGCTGTTTAATAACATATTGACCACGGAGCTTTTACCGGCTTGGGTTGGCCCAACAACGGCTATCTGTAAGGGATAATCAGGCGTGTTAACGAGCATTTGCCCCTTGCGAAGAAACGCTTCCGCCAAAACCAAGTCATCTATGTGCTTGTGATATTGTGATTTATTTGACTCATCGGTCAGTTGGCTTAATACTGATTGGTAACGCTGTTTTAGTAGTTGTACAAATTCCAGCATAATGCGCTTGCTTAAGTTTATAATTGACTTACATTCTAGTTGTTTTAGTTAGTTTACGTTATTCAGAAACACGCATTAGCTGCAACTTAATAACCTAAAACTCCGGTCAGTTGGACAACGAACAAAACATAACATCACATAATAACAGTAAAAATAACCATGACTACCACATCATGGAACGGATACAGCATACGAGGCAAAAAATGAAACGATCACCCCTGCTTTTTTTAATTATCTTATGTTTAGCACTCACCGCTTGTGGTAAAGGCGGGACAATCAACGGGCATACTGCAAGGACAGCCTATCGGTCAGTCAAAATGTTGAAAGATAAACTTCCGCCTGACAATAAGATCGAGTTTGAAGTCTCATTCTGGACGATTCGGGATTCAAAACCAGCAGAAGAGGAATTTCTTGACGCAGTCGATGGCAAAACCTCTTGGGAAATTATTGACATGGGCAAGGAAATTTACCAACAACGCAAATCGTCAGGCTTTAAGGGGTATGAGAAATACAATAACTGGGAACAAATGATTGCCCAATTTGACAAGGAAAGAATCGACCAAGAAACAAAAAAAGGCAGTACAAAAAGGGAAGATACCCGTAAAAATGGCTCGATCCTGTACGATATGAGATCACCTAGTAAGTAAGGTTTTCTGGTTTGACAACAATGATACGAACTGACTGGCTTCCAATATTGTCAGTTCCATCGCATGAATTAACTGGGAAATATCGATACCTATCTCAATAAACTCGTGTTGCAGCGCGGAAATGGCCCGGGCATTCAGGTTATGTTTTAGGTATAGGACTTGGTCTTTAAAAGACGACAACACTGGCTGAATTCTTGTTTCAGCCAACCGCATGGTTTTAATTAACCGCACGTAATTCTGTTTCGCTGCCTTAAGTTGCTGTTTGCTGTTGTTGCGAAGATTACGGTCAGAATATTCATTCAACTCGCTTTCCCATTCGGCAAACAAGGCGTGGCTCACTTCTTCAATGGCCCGTATCCGGTCACTGACAGAATCAGATTTTGATCGGCAAAATTGATATTGCCTGTTCAGCAAATTATATTTTTGCTCTAAGGACGATTCATTCAGGTTAACCAGCGACTTGAACTTTCCTAGCGCATCTTCAAACTCATTCCTTGTTTCTTGGAGACTGGTACAAGCCTGTCCGACTTGATAAACAACGATGTCACGTTTGTGTTCGCCAATGGATTCCCGTGCACTGTAATAAAAATTCCTAAAAATTTTTGAGAAAAAATGACCAAACAAGCCGGAAACTGTTCTCTTTAAGCTAAATGAGGCCGTTTTTCCGGGGTTAGGATAAGAAGTTTTCTGCATGGATGATGTTTATTGTGAAAGAAGTGTGTTGAATAAATTTATGGAACGCTACATCGACAATCTGTTGTTGCACAAGTTTCAACACGTCGAAATCAATGTCAATATTAACAGATTTAACCAGTATTAGCTCATCAGCACCTAGCGTTTTAGCTAACCACGCAGCCAGACTATCTGAGGTAATATCCCAGGATGATGGTATTCCTGCGCTATCAAGTTCAACCACATCAGGTGACCAGATTACGGCATTGTGCTGATTACTTTGTTTGTTTATTTCACTAATTGAAGCGGCGATTTTAAAGCCCGGTTTTAGCCCTTTTATCAACAAAGCCATTTGCTGCATCGCTAGGATTGCCATCAGATGCGCGGTTCTGTCATCGAACTGCCAATGCTGTTGCACACTTCTGACCTGGTCAGCAAAAACGCCACCACCGGGAACAATGACCACCGTTCTGCCCTGATAACAGCTTTCAATCTGATCAAGACACTGTTGAAACAGGCCAGATTGCAATAAGCTACCGCCCAGCTTGATGACAATCATTCAACCTTTAGTTTATTCAACAACTTCAACAACGCTGCCGCTTTATCAAAGCACTCCTGATATTCCTCTTCGACATCGGAATCATTGACGATGCCGCCGCCCGCCCAAAACCGAATCGTGCCATTGGAATGCACCAAGGTGCGAATGGCAATATTGCTGTCCATATTGCCATCAAACCCCATATAGCCGATAGCGCCGCAATAAACTCCACGCCGGCTAAGTTCCAGTTCTTCAATGACTTCCATAGCGCGAATTTTCGGCGCACCGGTAATTGAGCCGCCAGGGAAACAACTTTTTAATAAATCTAACGCATGTTGCTCTTCATCCAGCAAACCTGTCACCGTGCTAACCAAATGATGCACGGTGGTATAACTTTCCACGGCGAATAAGGCCGGGACTTTGACCGAACCTGTTTTGCAGGTTTTACTCAAATCGTTACGCAGCAAATCGACGATCATCAGATTCTCCGCCCTATCTTTAGGGCTATTGCGTAATAAATCGATTTGTTGCCA
>JABFSV010000252.1 GCA_013140405.1 Methyloglobulus sp.
GGACAACCGTTATGGCAATAAGGAATGCCGCAATCCATGCAGCGTGCGCCTTGTTGGGACATTTCCGCATCACTAGGGACGAGTGTGAATTCCCGATAATGCTGAATACGCTCGCTTGCTGGCTTATAGCGGCGTTCAGCGCGTGGAATTTCCATAAACCCAGTTGGTTTACCCATCTTTAATACCTTCTACTTAAAATTTTATGCGGTTGCAGATGTTTGCAATACTTGGATTTGCTTGAGCGCTTCGCGGTAATCAACGGGCATGACTTTGACAAAACGCGGCAAATAGCTATCCCAGTTTTCCAGGATATGTTGAGCGCGTTGGCTACCCGTGTAATGCTTGTGGTTTTGTATCAGGCGTTTTAGCCGTTGGGCATCGTTACGGGTCATATCTGACATAATATGCACACGACCATGCGTTTCCATATCGCCGCCCTGATGGGCAATGGCTTCCAGCGTTTCATCTTCTGCTGGAATGGGTTCAAGTTCGACCATCGCCATATTGCAACGCCTGTCGAAGTCGCCGAGTTCATCCAATACGTAAGCTACGCCACCGGACATACCCGCAGCAAAATTACGGCCAGTTTGTCCCAGCACCACTACCACACCGCCCGTCATGTATTCGCAGCCATGATCGCCAACGCCTTCTACAACAGCGATAGCGCCAGAGTTGCGGACGGCAAAGCGTTCCCCAGCGATGCCATTAAAATAGCACTCGCCGCTGATCGCGCCGTATAAAACGGTATTGCCGACAATGATGTTTTCAGCAGGGTTAATTTTGCATTCTTTAGGTGGCAAGATGGCAATACGTCCGCCGCTCATACCTTTACCAACGTAATCGTTCCCGTCGCCTTCTAACTCAATGCTGATGCCTTGGGCTAAAAATGCACCAAAACTTTGTCCGGCAGTGCCTTTGACATGGATTGCAATGGTATCGTCAGGTAAACCTTTATGCCCATAGCGTTTGGCGACTTCGCCTGACAACATCGCACCAAAAGTGCGGTTGATGTTACGGATAGGAATATCAATTTGCACAGGTTTCCCGTTTTCCAAAGCTGGTTTAGCTTGTCTTATCAACTCACGATCCAAGGCATTTTCCAAGCCATGATCTTGGGTTTCGCACTGATAAACAGCGGTGTTTTCGGCAACGGCAGGTTTGTAAAAAATTCGGCTGAAGTCAAGTCCCTGGGCTTTCCAATGGGCAAGCGCTGGCTGCATATTTAGCTTATCCGAACGGCCAATCATTTCATTGATGGTGCGGAAACCCAATTTAGCCATCCATCGCCTGACATCCTCAGCGACCAGGAAGAAATAATTGACTACATGCTCAGGCTGTCCGGTAAAGCGTTTCCTGAGTTCTGGGTCTTGCGTCGCAACACCTACGGGGCAGGTGTTGAGGTGGCATTTACGCATCATGATGCAGCCAGAAACGATCAACGGCGCGGTCGCAAAACCAAATTCATCAGCACCTAATAAGGCACCAATGATGACATCGCGCCCTGTACGCAAACCGCCGTCAACTTGCACGGCTATACGCCCGCGCAACTGATTAAGCACTAAGGTTTGATGGGTTTCGGCAAGGCCGATTTCCCACGGCAAGCCAGCATGTTTGATAGATGTCATCGGGCTTGCGCCAGTGCCGCCATCATAACCCGCGATTGTGACATGGTCAGCATGGGCTTTGGAAACACCTGCTGCCACCGTGCCAACACCGACTTCGGATACCAGTTTGACGCTTATTCTGGCTTGAGGGTTTACGTTTTTTAAGTCGTGGATTAGCTGTGCTAGATCCTCAATTGAATAAATATCGTGATGCGGAGGTGGTGAAATTAAACCAACACCTTGCGTGGAATGGCGCACTTTAGCAATAACGGCATCCACTTTGTGTCCTGGTAATTGTCCGCCTTCACCCGGCTTCGCGCCTTGGCTGATTTTTATCTGGATGTCATCGGCATTGACCAGATATTCGGTGGTAACACCAAAACGACCGGACGCAACCTGCTTGATGGCGGAACGCATGGAATCGCCATTCGCCAGAGGTTTGAAGCGTTCTGAAAGTTCACCGCCTTCGCCCGTATTCGATTTGCCGCCGATACGGTTCATGGCAATCGCCAGGTTGGTGTGCGCTTCGTAGGAAATCGAACCAAATGACATCGCGCCAGTCGCAAAGCGTTTGACGATCGCAGATGCGGGTTCAACTTCATCCAAGGGAACAGGGTTTGCGTCTTCGTTGAAAGACATTAAACCGCGCAAGGTCAGTAAAGTTTCGTTTTGTTCGTCAATCAGGCTACAAAATTCATCAAATAACTCGCGGCTGTTGCTGCGGGTGGCATGTTGTAGCTTGCTGATAGTAGCAGGTGTCCAGGCATGGGCTTCACCCCGCACCCGATAAGCGTATTCGCCGCCCACGTCCAAGGTATCTTTCAGTAAAGGCGAATTACCAAATGCAAGCCGATGACGGCGCACGGTTTCTTCGCTGATTTCTGTTAGGCTTGCGCCTTCGGTGGTGCTGGTAGTACCAGTAAAATATTTTTCCAAAAAGGGTTCTGATAGACCAATTGCGTTAAATATTTGTGCGCCGCAGTAAGATTGGTAAGTCGAAATGCCCATTTTTGACATAACTTTAAGCAAGCCTTTGGATGTGGCTTTCACGTAGCGTTTATGCACTTCGTATTCGGTTAGTCCGGGGATTTTTTCGCACAAGTTGGAAAGCGTATCAAAAGCCAAATAAGGATTGACCGCTTCTGCGCCATATCCTGCCAGCAAGGCAAAATGCTGGACTTCCCTGGCCTCACCTGTTTCGATCACCAAGCCGACTTTAGTGCGTAAACCTTCCCGCGTCAGGAAATGATGGACGGCTGAGGTGCCTAAAAGAGCGGGAATGGCGATATGGGTTGAATCCATGTCGCGATCTGAAAGTGCGAGGATATTGCTGCCATCTTCCACGGCGCGTTTTGCCGCCTGACAAAGTCTGTCCAGCGCGCCTTCCATGCCGCTTGCACCTAAATCGGTAGGGTAGGATAGGCTTAAGGTTTTGGTTTTGAATACGCCAGCAGTGCGTGTTTCGATACGGCGGATTTTTTCCAGATCCTGGTTAGTCAGGATGGGTTGTTCCACCTCAAGGCGCATGTGCGTTCCGCCTTCATCCAGTCCCAGCAAGTTGGGGCGTGGGCCGATAAAGGAAACAAGGGACATGACCAATTCTTCACGAATCGGGTCGATCGCCGGATTAGTGACTTGGGCAAAACCTTGTTTGAAATAATCGTAAAGCATACGCGGACGGTCTGATAATATGGCCAACGCCGTATCAATCCCCATCGAACTGATGGCTTCTTGCCCTGTCAACGCCATCGGTTTCATCAAGAATTCAATGTCTTCTTGGGTGTAACCAAAGGCTTGCTGCCTATCCAGCAAGGTATGGGCATCAGGTGCCATTGCGGAAACTTCAGGAGGAAGTTTTGCAACGTGTATCT
>JABFSV010000500.1 GCA_013140405.1 Methyloglobulus sp.
CCATCGCCCGTGGATCGAAATTTTTATAAACGCGATGGCCAAAACCCATTAAGCGGCTTGATGAGTTCTTATCTTTGGCCTGATTTATAAATTCCGTGCCATCGCCGCCTTCGGCATGGATTTGCTCCAGCATGGAAATAACTTCTTGATTCGCGCCGCCATGACGAGGCCCCCATAACGCCGAAATACCCGCCGAAGCAACAGCGTAAACATTGGCAAGGCTGGAACCCGCAGTACGAACCGAAGACGTGCTACAGTTTTGTTCATGATCTGCATGAAGGATCAAAAACATGTCAATTGCACGGACTATATCATCATCCAGTTGATAATCACGCACAGGAGATGCGAACATCATAGTCAGAAAATTGCGTACAAACTTAAGTTTATAGGACGGATAAACCAGTGGTTCGCCTATGGATTTTTTGTAAGAAAAGGCTGCGATGGTGCGTACCTGAGAAATCAGGTTGGCAACAATTTGCGCTTCCGTGGCGGTATCGAGCTGATCCGGCACTGGGTAAAACGTGGATAATGAGGCAACCATCGTGGCAAGTATACCCATCGGGTGTGAGCCGCGCGGAAAGCCATTAAAAAAATGGTGCATATCTTCATGAATAATGGACGATTCATTCAATTGTGTTGAAAACTGGGTTAATTGTGCTTCATTGGGTAATTCGCCATACAGCAACAGATAGGCAACATCAGTAAAACGGGAGTTCTCTGCCAGTTCTTCAATGGGATAGCCGCGATAACGCAAGATACCTTTTTCGCCATCAATATAGGTGATGGCGCTTTCACAAGCCCCGGTATTTCCGTAGCCGTCATCAAGTGTCACATAACCCGTTTGGCTGCGTAGCTTAGTGATATCAACAGCTTTCTCGCCTTCAACACCCATATAAGTGGGCAATGAGTAAGATTTATTATCCAGTGTTAATGTCGCTGGTGATAGCGATTGTAATTTATCAGTCATTGATACGACTCTCCAAGTGCAATAGATTAGGTATACAAGGTGGGCATCATTATTCTGCCCATCCTTAATTTTGTAAAATTTAACTTAACGTTTGCGATGACGTAAATCCAGGGTAAATGGAAATTCTTCGCTTAACTCCTCCGCAGGTGGCGTCATCGGTTTGGGCGCTGCATCAGATACGCTAAACCCTTTAGGTGTTGGTTTATCTGGGGCTGCAACCGGTGGCCTAGCCAGGGGAGGGCGGATTATAGCCCCTGGCGTATGACCGTAATCCCAAAACCGGGTCATCCGCCGGGTTTCGGCAGCATAGGCGTTGACTGGGAAATCATCATAACTGCGTCCGCCTGGATGGGCAACATGATAGGTACAGCCGCCCACTGAATGACCATTCCAAGTGTCAATTACGTCGAAAACCAATGGCGTATGCGGCGCAATGGTGGGATGCAAAGCCGATGGCGGTTGCCATGCCCGATAACGTAATCCAGCGACAAATTCGCCTTTTCGCCCTGTAGCCCGCATAGGTAATCGCCTACCGTTACAGGTAATGACGTAACGGCCTTCGGTAAATCCGGTGACGGAGACCTGTAAGCGTTCGACCGATGAGTCAACATAGCGCGCCGTACCCACATTGCTGACTTCTTCACCCAATACATGCCAAGGCTCAATGGCAAAGCGTAATTCCATGTCGATACCGTCAATTAAGGCATTACCGTAGCGAGGGAAGCGGAATTCGAAAAATGGGTCTAACCATTCCAGTTCAAACGCATAGCCAGCCCGTTGCAAGTCTTTGACGACTTGCTTCATATCTTCACGGACATAATGTGGCAACATAAAGCGGTCATGTAGCTCAGTTCCCCACCGCACCAGATCATGCTTATAAGGTTCTCGCCAAAACCAGGCAATTAACGAACGCAACAACAGCATTTGCACCAATGACATGCGGGCATGGGGCGGCATTTCAAACGCTCGCAGTTCCAGTATACCTAATCGACCTGTAGAACTGTCAGGCGAATACAATTTATCAATACAAAATTCGGAACGATGGGTGTTACCGGTAATATCCGTCAATAAGTGCCTTAATAAGCGATCAACCAGCCAAGGGGCAGGAACTTCTCCTTCAGGTATTTGTTGAAAAGCTATTTCCAGTTCGTAGAGTTTTTCATCACGCCCTTCATCGACCCGTGGCGCTTGGCTGGTTGGGCCAATAAACATACCTGAAAACAAATACGATAAGCCAGGGTGATGTTGCCAGTAACTAATCAAGCTGCGTAATAGATCAGGGCGGCGCAGCATGGGGCTGTCGGTCGGCGTTTCCGCGCCAACAGTGATATGGTTACCGCCACCAGTGCCGGTGTGGCGGCCATCTTGCATAAATTTTTCAGTCCCCAGGCCAATTTGGCGGGCTTCTTCATAAAAGACGGTGGTTTTTTCCACCAATTCTTGCCAAGTCTTAGATGGATGGATGTTGACTTCAATAACGCCAGGATCAGGGGTTACCATTAATCGTTCTATGCGATAATCACGCGGCGGCTCATAACCTTCCAGGACAACTGGCATCGCCAGAATTTCAGCCGTCGCTTCAATGGCGGCGACTAGATCAAGATAATGTTCGAGCAGTGTCAATGGCGGCATAAAGATATGCAGTCGGCCTTCCCTTGCTTCCACACACAGCGCGGTATGGGGCACTTCAACTTCTGTGGCGGTATCATCGCCGACATCTTGTTCGATAATGTCTGGGTGCTCATCAACTTTGGGATCAATATGGTTGTAACGCCGCGCCACTTCGCCATGATAGTCACCTAGTGCCGGCAACTCTTCGAACTGGCTTTGGGGTTCTTGAGTATCACGCTTGTCAGGTGCTACCCAAGGCAAGCTGGCTAAAGGCAAACGCATTCCGATAGGTGAATTTCCTGGAATCAGGGACATCACGCCACGTCTGAAATCCCAAGGGCCGCTTTTCCAGCTTTGTTTGGCCCAATCCCATTTTATCGGCAAAGCATAACCCGCCGGTTGATCTAAACCGGTATCTAATAGTTTGGTTAACGTTTTACGTTCAATTGAGTCATTTAAATTACTTTTTTGAGGATTGATATTGTCTGGCAAGCAACCTTCCTGCCAGAGATAATAAAAGCTATCTTCAAAAGCAGTGGCTACATATTTTGGCTGAATACTCAGATGTTGGCAGAGTTGATGAATAAACTTTTTGGCCTGTTGTACTGTGTGACCGTAATCTTTGTTAATGTCGGCAAGTAAAGCTGGATTACGCCACATTGGCGTTTCATCTTTACGCCAAAAAATCCCATACTGCCAACGTGGCAACGGTTCACCTGGATACCATTTGCCCTGGCCATAATGCAGCATCGATCCTTTTGCAAACACATCACGTAACCGAATGGTCAATTGTTGTGCGAGTTCTCGCTTGTTTGCACCATCAGCGTGCGTATTCCACTCGTCGGCTTCCATATCGGCGATAGAAACAAAGGTGGGTTCGCCCCCCATAGTCAGGCGGACATCCGCTTCAGTCAATTCTTTATCAACAGCCTGTCCCAGTGCATCAATGTGATACCACTGCTCATCACTATAGGGTTTGGTGACCCTTGGATCTTCGTGCAGACGTTCAACGGTATTACTAAACTCAAATTCCACTTCACATTTGTCAGTGCCGCCAGTTACCGGTGCAGCACTGGCTGGATCTGGGGTGCAAGCCAGTGGAATATGGCCTTCACTTGCAAGTAATCCAGAAGTAGGATCTAGTCCGATCCAACCTGCACCAGGGATATAAACCTCAGTCCAGGCATGTAAATCGGTGAAGTCTTGCTCAGGGCCAGATGGTCCGTCTACGGCTTTTATGTCGGCTTTAAGTTGGACTAAATAGCCGGAAACAAAGCGTGCCGCCAAACCCAGATGGCGAAGGATCTGAACCAATAACCACGCCGAATCCCGACAGGATCCACTGCGTTTTTCCAGCGTCTCTTCACAGCTCTGTATGCCCACTTCCATGCGAATGTTATAGCTGAGCGCTGCAAAAACGGTACGATTAATATCGACTAAAAAATCATTGATAGAGCGCTTATTGACATCGAAATCTTTTACCCATTGTAGTAATAACGGACCATTTTCAGTGACTTCGAGATAAGGCTGAAGTTCTTTTAAATTCAAGGAATCATACTTAAATGGATACGTCTCGGCATAGTCCTCAACGAAAAAATCAAACGGATTAATCACCGTCATATCAGCGATGACTTCCACTTCGACACTAAGTTTTTGGCATTTTTCAGGAAAAACTACACGGGCAAGAAAGTTTCCAAAGGGGTCTTGTTGCCAATTTATAAAATGTGTCTTTGGCTCAATACGCAATGTATAAGCCTTAATAGGGGTTCTGCTGTGTACTGCTGGACGTAATCTGAATACATGTGGAGACAGTGATACAGGCCTATCAAAGCTGTATATGGTTTTGTGGCGAATGGCGACACGGATGGTCATATTTTTTTCCTACTGACTCAATAATTTTTATAAGGCCAAATGATTTTTAGATTTAGCGGCTAATACTACCAAGCATAAAACGTTCCATGTTGAGCTTACCGTGGAAAATAAGCAATAAATCAATTTATTCGGCAAAGTTAAAATCATTTTTAACTTTAGATTAGCCCAATTAGACAGCTTTAGGGCTAAATAGCCAAGCTAAAGAGCTGTTTGCTTGCTATGTGGTTAGTTTTTCGATGGAACAAGTTTGATAGTCAAAATGGTGCAAACTCATGATAAATCCATAATGGCACAATAACTGCTTCGTATTTTCTTATATCAAAAGTTATTTATAAAGAAAATAGACGTATAACACAGCATGAAACTAAATGAATCACATGACAAACTTGATGCTTACTATCAGCAAGTCCATGACGTTATCTTAAGTAAACAGAACTGGATCAGTGGCTTGTTGCCCGCCAGTACGGCAGTAAACAGTCATGGCAATTATACAGATGCCTGGGTAAGGGATAACGTATACAGCATTTTGGCAGCATGGGGACTTGCGCTGGCTTATCGCCGAAGTGGAGAAAACCAAGGACGGACGTACCTGCTTGAGCAAAGCGTCGTGAAACTCATGCGTGGACTGTTGACCGCAATGATGCGTCAGTCTGCCAAAGTTGAAAAATTCAAGCAGTCGCAAAACCCTCAAGATGCGTTGCATGCTAAATACGACACACGGAGTGGCAATATTGTTGTCGGCGATCACGAATGGGGACATTTGCAACTGGATGCCACTTCATTATTTTTGCTGATGACAGCGCAAATGACAGCATCGGGATTGCGGATTATTTTTACGCTTGATGAAGTCAATTTTGTCCAAAACCTGGTGCACTATATCAGCCGAACTTACCGGACTCCTGACTACGGCATTTGGGAACGCGGCAATAAAATTAACCATGGTATTGCTGAGCTTAATGCCAGCTCTATCGGCATGGCAAAAGCGGCTCTGGAAGCCTTGTCAGGTTTTAATTTGTTTGGCAAAGACGGTGGGCAGGCCTCCGTAATCCATGTTATCAGCGACGATATCGCCCGCACCCGAATTACCCTGGAGTCGCTTTTGCCAAGGGAGTCGATTTCCAAAGAGACTGATTCCGCTATGCTCAGTATTACCGGATTTCCGGCGTTTGCGGTTGATAATCCAGTGATTCGAAAGAATACCGAATCGGTGATTTGTGAAAAACTGGAAGGGCGTTACGGTTGTAAACGATTCCTATTGGATGGTCATCAAACCGCATTAGAAGACGGTTATCGCCTGCATTACGATCCACAGGAACTCAAGCAATTCAAAGATATTGAATGTGAATGGCCACTGTTTTTCGCCTACTTGCTGCTAAATAGCCTGTTCACAGCCAATACCGAAGCTGCTACGGATTATCGTAATAAATTGGAAGCCTTATTGGTTGAACGGAATGGCCAAAAGCTATTGCCGGAGCTGTACACCGTTCCAAAAGAAATGATTGTCGCAGAAAAAGCAAATCCGAAAAGTCAGCAACGGATTCCGAATGAGAATATTCCTTTAGTTTGGGCACAAAGCCTTTTTATATTAGGCAGTCTTATTCAGGATGATTTGCTTAATTTAGATGATATTGACCCGCTGGGTAGATACAAAGTTATTCAGCAAAAAGGCTGCAAACTACAAATAGCACTTTTAGCGCAAGATGATTCAGTCCAAGACCAATTGCTGGTTGAAGGGGTTGATACCCAATTGCTTGCCGAAATTGTCCCTATTCAAGTCAGGGAGGCGATGGAGTTGGCCGATGCTTACACCCATGTAGGCAGAAACGACCGGATCGGTTTGACAGGCCGACCACTCAGGCAATTGAGATCACTGGCAACGTCACAAATGTATGTGTTGTCGGGAGAACGTTTGGTATTTTTACCGCAATGCCTCAACCAGAAAGGTTTTTATTTGGCGATGGATAACCGCTTGCTGATTGAACGGCTGCGTTTGGAGTTTTCATATATCTACAAGCACTGGAACAAAGCGAATAATCCGCTGTTTGTCATGTCAATCAAGCACAATATGTTGACCAGCCAAAATAAAGCCATCCTGGTTGATTTTATCAAAGAGCTTCAGGCGGGTGAAATACAGGGAATTCCTGTTCAATTGGGTTTGCTTACTGAGTTCACAGAAACTGCAAGTTATGAAAAAATAGATTACTTGCATGATTTTCAATTTTCGTTGGCATCCTGGGAAGAGCCTGAGCGCCCGTTTTTGCAAGTTTTACCCATCGAAGCAGAAAAGCCCACACCAGTGGACACAATGTTATTGACGGAATGGGAGTTAAGCAGTGATGATGTGCTGATCCAGCAACTACGAACTAACCCCAACCTGTACGCCCAACTAGAGCTGCTAATATTACTGAATAACCGCCATGGCTTATATTACGACACTGGTTTAACGGCGGCGGATGCCAGCTCTGGTTTTGTCCGCAGTTTGCTGGAAGAAATCTATGAACGAGCGGGCGATCGGCATATTTGGTATGTTGTCAGGCATTGCGCTGGCCTGTTGGGTAAATACGATATAAATCTGGAACAAGCAGCAACGGAGATATTGGTTCGGCAACATGCGTTATCTGTTGGCCTTGTGTATAGCGGCAGGTCCACTTTGACACGACCAGCCGATTCCTCAGAAATATTGCAACTAATTAGGAAGTACAATACTAAGGATGGACATGAACAGATCATCATTCAAGAGTTGATTCTTTACTTAGGGATGTTGATTAAGTCCAATCCGGAGTTATTTGCGGATATTCATACCGTAAGGGTAGGGCATATACTCCAGTTAATTATTGCCAGGCAAAAACGTGAGTTGGGCCAAGGTAATTTAACCTGTACAAATGACCAAGCATTTAATCAAATCATGAGCTTATCGCCTTATGAATTATCAAGAAAAGTCCACCGGACTATAGCCGATTACAATGCCATTCAAAGCCAAGCCGGTGATTTGGAAAAATTGCAATTCGCAGGAAACTTCAAGAGTTTAAAAAAAGCACTATTCTCGAAACTGATGGACCCTAAAGATCGCGGTGAAGTTGAAAATTGGTTTTATTGGCGTGAAATGCGGGGCAGTATCGGTAGAGAAAACGATAGTTTTTTTGCCTGTGTCTGGGACATACTGCATCAATGCAAAGGCTTGGTTATAGGCGATAAAATCAACAGTAAAAGACGCTTGGACAGCGATACTGTATTGGCACACATGACTATCGGTGAGCAAAGTTTCAAGCTGCATGTCAACCATTTGCTAAACAAAATTCAAGTAGCGGTACATCGACAGCTTACCGTTGAAGTGTTACTAGCCATTGCGGCATTATTTCGTGATAATGAAAGCTTATTTATTGATGACACGTTATCTACCGATACCTTGATTGAATTGGCGGTTGGCATGTCTTGGCAAAAGTCACACCCCAAAGCTAATGATGAGCAGAATGAAGAATCAGCATGGCAGTATTTTTACCATTTACCGCCTCATAAAGCGGCAAACTATTATCAGGAAGCCTTGATGAATCTACTCGATAATAAGCAAGTACCCCAAAAAATGGAGACAGAACATGATCTTGGCAGGTGATATTGGTGGTACAAAAACAGTGCTTGCGCTGCTTGCCAGATCGCCGGACGGGTTAACAAACTCGATTAAGGAACAAAGCTATCCAAGTGATGGTTTCCTGAATTTTGATGATATTTTGGATGATTTTCTGCCGCTTGGAACTACGCTGACCTCTGCTTGTTTTGGCATAGCCGGGCCTGTGGTAAACCAATATTGTCAAATGACCAACCTGTCATGGTCGTTGGATGCTGCAAAGTTAAAAATTAAGTTGGGAACGGATCGAGTAAGGCTTCTGAATGATCTGGAAGCCATGGCAATAGGGATGTTGCATTTACCGGAACACGATTTGGTTGAGCTAAACCCCAACGCAACTGCCCAATCAGGAAATATTGCCGTCATTGCAGCAGGAACAGGCTTAGGTGAAGCCATTTTGTACTGGGATGGTGAAAAATATCATCCTATTGCAACCGAGGGCGGACACTGTGATTTTGCCCCACAAAACCTGCAACAAGATAAGTTGTTGGCGTACTTGAGAACCTTATTTCCCGATCATGTCAGTTCTGAGCGCGTCATATCGGGTATAGGTTTTAGTCATCTTTATGATTTTCTCTGTAGCGATGGTTTTGCCCCACCTTGTCCCGATGTGCCTGATATTGCGGGCAGTATTGATAGAAATGCAGTCATTTCCCAGCTGGGCGTTACGGGTAAAGACCCTTTGTGTACTGAGGCAGTCAGGCTGTTTGTAGAACTTTATGGTGCAGAAGCGGGCAATTTAGCACTAAAGTCGCTTGCCATTGGTGGCGTTTTTATTGGTGGCGGAATTGGCCCCAAAATTTTACCTGCAATTAAAAGCGGAACATTTTTACAAGCATTCTCGGCTAAAGGCCGTTATTTACCCTTGCTCGATAAGGTTTCGATCAAAATTTCTCTAAACGAACGTACGCCTTTAATTGGAGCAATTAACTTTTTTGCGGTCTAATCATTGCGCTATTAAGTTATCTATAGCCACATCCCCCAATGGCAAGTGCTTATTGATTCGGCCTTTTAATGTTTGAACCGTTCGTACCCGCAGGGCATAAATACTGAGCTTGTCGAAGTACACAAGCCTTTAGACAGGCTTTTATGCCCTTTGGGTACAAGGCGAACGGAAACTTAAACCTCCACAAGGCCGAATCTTTAGTGCTAAATACCACCTGTTTGAGAGAAGAGATTTCTTTTGAGCTAATAAGTGATAACTATTAAATATGACCACTCTCATTGATTTAAATGAAGAAAAGCGCCAGCAATTGCGAGAAGCCGCGCTTGAATATCATTCAACGCCGACTCCTGGAAAGATAAGCGTCACCCCCACCAAACAATTATCAAATCAACGCGATCTTGCCCTAGCGTACTCGCCCGGCGTGGCGGCGGCTTGTGATGAAATTGTTGCCGATCCAAATAATGCTTTCAAATATACCGCACGCGGTAACCTGGTTGCAGTAATCACCAATGGAACAGCCGTGCTGGGGCTAGGAAATATCGGTCCATTGGCGGCAAAACCGGTAATGGAGGGCAAAGCCGTCTTGTTTAAAAAATTTGCCGGAATCGATGTTTTCGACATTGAGATTAACGAGCCTGACCCCGACAAATTATGCGATGTGATTGCCGCCTTAGAGCCAACTTTTGGCGGTATCAATTTGGAAGACATCAAAGCACCAGAATGCTTTTATGTCGAACGTAAACTACGTGGGCGCATGAAAATTCCGGTTTTCCATGACGATCAGCATGGTACGGCTATTATTGTGGGAGCCGCTATTTTAAATGGCTTGAAGGTAGTTAGTAAAAATATCAAACAATGTAAACTGGTTGTATCGGGTGCCGGTGCTGCTGCATTGGCATGCCTAGACTTGATTGTCGATCTGGGCTTCCCGATTGAGAACATATTTGTAACCGATCTGGCTGGTGTCGTCTATAAAGGCCGCATTGAGTTAATGGATCCTGATAAAGCCCGTTTCGCGCAAGATACCAGCGCCCGAAAATTATTAGATGTCATAGCGGGTGCAGATATTTTTTTGGGATTGTCCGCAGGCGGTGTATTAACTCAAGACATGGTCAAGCTGATGGCAGATCGACCATTAATTTTGGCGTTAGCGAACCCAACCCCGGAAATCATGCCTGAAGAAATCAAGGCTGTCCGTGACGATGCCATCATTGCCACAGGCCGTTCCGATTATCCAAACCAAGTTAATAATGTCCTATGTTTTCCCTACATTTTTCGGGGCGCACTCGACTGTGGCGCTACCACGATAAATAGGGAAATGGAGATTGCTGCCGTTAATGCTATTGCCGACTTAGCGCAAGCGGAACAGTCAGATATTGTCGCGACGGCTTACAACATAAAGAATCTATCGTTCGGGCCGGACTATCTGATTCCCATGCCATTCGATCCACGGCTGATGACTAAAATCGCTCCAGCAATTGCCAAGGCAGCGGAAAAATCGGGTGTTGCCGTTCGTCCGATTCAGGATATGCAAGGCTACATTGATCGTTTGCAGCAATTTGTTTATCACAGCGGCACTTTCATGAAACCGGTCTTCCAGGTTGCGAAAAATACGCCTGCAGCTAATAAGCGCATTGTGTTTGCTGAAGGCGAAGATGAACGCGTTCTGCGTGCCGTGCAAATTTTAGTTGATGAAAATATCGCCCAACCTATTTTGATTGGCCGTCCGGCAGTATTGCAGAGTCGAATTGAAAAATTTGGTTTACGCATTAAACCCGATGTCGATTTTCAGGTGATTAATCCGGAGTACGACGAACGTTACCGGGATTTCTGGCAGACTTATCTTGCAATGACCATCCGTAAAGGCGTTAGCGAACAATACGCCAAGCTGGAAATGCGCCGCCGCCATACCTTGATCGGCGCAATGCTGATCCATAAGGGCTATGCCGACGGGATGATTTGCGGCACCTTTGGCACGCCTGCATTGCATCTTCATTACATCGACCAAGTCCTTGGCAAACGTGCGGGCATTAACGTATACGCAGCAATGAACGGCCTGATCTTACCGGATCGCCAGATTGTATTGGTCGATACGCATGTCAATGAAAATCCGACCGCAGAGCAGCTTGCCGAAATCACTGTGTTAGCGGCAGCACAGATGCGACGTTTTGGTTTGGTACCTAGGGTAGCACTGCTGTCACATTCCAACTTTGGGACTAGCAACAGTGAGTCTGCACAAAAAATGCGTGCGGCTCTGGCAATCATCAGGAAACAATCGCCTGATCTTGAAATCGAAGGCGAAATTCATGGCGATACAGCCCTTGATTATGAACTATTAAAAAAATCCATGCCAGATTCTAAGTTGACAGGAAGCGCCAATTTACTCGTTTTACCTAATATTGATGCCGCTAATATTGCTTACAACTTGCTTAAAACCGCCTCCGGCAACGGTGTTGCAATCGGCCCTGTTTTACTCGGTTGCAGCAGGCCGGTACATATACTCACACCCTCGGCAACTGTGCGACGTGTCGTGAACATGGCTGGTTTATGTGTAGTCGACGCGGTGGAAAAGCAATAACAATTGTGGCTATCAAGATGGCACTTCGGATCAACCTATTTTCTGAGCAAGATTTGCTTGCACTTTTGTCAGCATTATTCGCTGGTATTAGCAATGATGGTATGAACGCGTTTAATACCAATCGCGGTGATTAACAAAATAATGGGGATAGAAATGCCCTCAATCAGTTCTGGATTGACTTTAAAGCCAATGATATGAAGCGCTTCGGCGATTTTACCGATCAAATTGGCAGCATAATAAGTAATGGCCACCATTGAAATGCCTTCAACCATTTGCTGCATCCGTAATTGCATTTTTGCGCGTAAGGCCATTGACGAGAGTAGGCTCTGGTTTTGTCGCTCGATAATGATATCGACACGCGTGCGTAATAGCTGCCCCGCATTACTGACGCGTTCAGATAACAGGGTAAATCGGTGCGAAACAGATGAGCAGGTATTCATCGCCGGTTCCAGCCGCCGTTTGATAAATTCACCTATGGTTTGAATGCCCTGAATTCTTACTTCACGCAAATCACTGACTCGCTGCTCTACCAAGAGATAATAGGCGCTGGCTGCGGCAAAGCGGAAGTGATTGGTGGAAATATGATTTTCAACTTCCGCCGCCAGTGTCGTTAACTCATCCAATAATTCGGCATCGTTATTTTCTGGCGAAGTCATGGCGCTGGTAATGGTAAACAATTGCCGATCCGCTTTATTTAACGCTGGATATAGCTTGCGCGCGATGGGAAATGCGAGCAATGCCATCACCCGATACACTTCTATATCAAATAATCGTTGTAATAAGCGCCCAGCCTGCTCTGATCTTAGATCATGGTTAATAATTAAAAAACGGCTAAAACCATCCACATGAATGCGAAAATCCGTGAACACCGAGGCTGCACCGCCAGTTACTTTAGAACCGATGATGGGATTGTCTGCAAAGTAAGCTGAAAGAGACGATGAATCCGTATTCTCCTCAAAATTAATATCGCCCTCGGAAACAATAGTTGTGTGGGCAGCAACAATGACTTGCCCGGTTAACTGTGACAACCAATCCACTGGTACTTTTTTAAGGGCAGAATCTGTAAAAAGATCTTTCGGCGTATCGTGAACATAAAAGCTGTAAGTGCTGAACTCACCGTGCCGTTCCCAACGTATTTGAA
>JABFSV010000092.1 GCA_013140405.1 Methyloglobulus sp.
TACTAGCCGAGATGATGGACAATAGTAGTCGCAACCACAATGTTTTAACCCAATTAATGGGCTCTGAACCATCGGTTGTCATCCCTTATATTGAAAATCAGGAAGACATAAACCGAAGCAGGAAAAATAAAATTAATTTTACACTTTTGGGATTATTTTTGATTGTTGGTGCCGCTCTAGCGACTCACTTTTTCTATATGCCGCTAGATATTGCAGTCAACAAAATTTCTGATCGCCTAAGCATGTTGTTTTAATTAAACAGATGCCTAAAAATGATAACACCAATTTGCAATCATTCAGGATAAGAACCAGTAATGTGTTTTAAAACGGCTAACCTGACGTTGACTGCATACTTTAGCCCTTGTTCACCCAAACGGATTAACAGGCTTACCGGAGAAATAAATGTCTAGCATTCACGACGCTTTAGATAAAGCGATTCAAAACGCTGAACTGGAAAAAGAAAATACCTCTTTAAAAAACGTCTATCACGATCAAGTGATTTCAGCCCATGGAACACAACATTCGGTCGATCCTGCCCTATTGCGGCAAAGACGGATTGTAAGTTTAAACAATCACGATGTTGAATCCGAAGCATTTCGCATGCTGCGGACTAAAATCCTAAAACAACTACGGGATAATAACTGGAACAGCTTTGCAGTCACCGCCCCCACGCAAGGTGCAGGTAAAACAACGGTGGCTGTCAACTTGGCGATTGCGATGGCAATGGATGTTAACCAATCGGTTTTATTGGTTGATCTGGACTTAAAATATCCCAAGGTACACTGGTATTTCGGTTTAGAGAATGAGAATGGATTAAGGGATTATTTCCTTTCCGGCAAGCCTTTGTCCGATATTTTTGTTAGCCCTGGGATTGATCGCCTGACCATTTTGCCAGGCCGAGGCCAAGCTGTCGGCTCATCAGAAATATTGTCAGGGCCACGGATGAAAACGTTGGTCAACGAAATTAATAGCCGTAACCAATCAAGGATTGTCATTTTTGACCTGCCTCCAGTATTGGCAACAGATGATGTTCTCGCCACCATGGACTACTACGATGCCATACTATTGGTCGTTGAGGAAGGGAAATCCCAACCCGACGAAGTAAAGAAAACCCTAAAACTTTTGTCAGGAAAAAATCTTTTGGGGACGGTGCTCAACAAATCCCAAAACCCACCTGAATATTTAGGTTATTAACACTAATTACCCGTCAGGATTCACAGCCATTAAAAAAATCCGATCCTGAATTATCAAGATCGGATTAATTTCACTCAAATCAATATTGCCCCGCTTCCTCAAACCTTTGTTCAACTTAGGCAAATAAGGGCTGCATTTATTTCAAAATCAGCCAATGTCCCTCTGCGGCTTGTAGATCTATTGTATATTTTCCGTCCAATTCATTGAAGCTAGCAGCAGCCAGCTTTGGCACTTCTGTTCCCGTATGAGTGACTGAGTAAAGCGCCAAGCCAGGTAAAGCCTTGACAGTAACAGTTCCAGCCATCGGTTCGCACAAAAATGGCAAAAACTTGTCAATGCTAGGTTGGCATCTGGCCATCGCAGTAATAAAAATTTTCTTGGATAGGGCAATCGAGGTATTTTCCATACTCTGCACCGCCACAACCGCCTTTTTGGTCGTCACATTGAATACGACATCATTCAAGGCAAATGCCTTGCCGCCAATCCAACCGGATGCAATCTGGGATTTTTCTGTATTGACCGTATGAACCCCTGCACCCCAGTCCCTTTTCAATTCACTCGTATCAGACATGACCACATTCTGTTCACCAGGAACAGGAATGATAAAATCTCTATTTGGGTCAGTAATAATATGTTTGTTTGGGTCCGCAATAGCGTTGCTGGAAGCCACATTATTCTTCAACCAAGGCAACTCGGGCGTGTTGGTTGGCATCGCAATCGTTAAGCGGCTAGTTTCCAATAACGTCCTGATGGTTTTCGATGTCGTTGGGTCAATCTTTTTAAAGAAAAAATCATTTCGGCCTAACTTCAGCTCGTAAGACTGTGCAGCGGGAGCAACATGGCCTTGCCTATAAAGCAGAGCCGCTGCTGGCATTAATCCCATAATAGCCGGATCATTAAAAGCAGAATAATTGCTTCCAGTAAGCGTGTTGCCATTAAGCTCAGTTTGGCTATAGCCATACAACATCATGGCATCCCATCCCTGCAAACTGGCGACACTGGCAGTAAAAAGAGGGGCAGTGAACCGATCACGCGCAGGGAAAGGTTCGATATTCCACTCAGTGACGGTAAGTGGCTTATCTGACACTTGTGCGCCTGCAATCCAGCTTAAAAAACCTGGGTTGTATCTTGGGTTGTAATCAAATTCTTCTTCGCGTCCATATGAATGGGCATCAATGACTGCCCCATCCGTTAGGGAAGCCAAGCTATACAAACCCATCCTACCCCAACTGCTCGTGGTAGCAACCAATGAATGTACACCCAAAAGATCCAAATGATTTAACATTTTCTGGTTAAACCGGTGTTCTACATCATTCAGATACAGCTTGGATTCCCCCAAAACCCATGAAGCCATTGTCTTGTTCAAAGGCAAGCCATATTTCGTGGCAAACGCTTTGGTATCTTGCTTGTAAAGCGCATTATGTAGAGGTACGTGCTTATTCCCTAATAGGGCATTCCCAAAATGATTCGTTAAGTCATTCTCGTTCGTTAACAATAAGCCGATAATAGCAGGGTCGTTTTTATAAGCCATACCCGTATGAGAATTAACATGGCTCAGGTAGGCTTCATTAAACTGTTGCATTCTGTCCTGAATGCTGGTGTTGTAATAATTGAATCCTTTTGCTTCAGCCTTTTTTTTGCCTTTTGCAAAATCATTAAAATTATCAATGCCATCGGTATTGGTAAATGCCCTGCCTACATGCAAATCCAGCCAAACATACACACCTTCAGCCTCCAAATATTTAATCCATTGATCCAATTTATCAAGTGCTGTTGTTGAAAGCTCAAGGGTATTACCGACGGGTTTAAAAATGTTCGGGCTCACCCATTTTGAATCATGGTGATGAATCCTCACCAAATTAAAACCTAACTTGGCAATACGTTTGGCATGTACGTGTATATTCTCAGTGGACGTGCTGAAAAGTGCCCTGGCCTGTAAATTGGCGCCCCAAAACTTAGCAACGGTGCCATCTTCAAAAACCAGTTGATCGCCCTTAGCGGTAACGCGCCCATGGCTACCAGCCGGTTGAGTTACACCATTCAAATCTTTATTTAGGAAAGATAAATCAACAGGCGATGCCGTATCATCCAACACCGCCTGAGACCATAAAGCCGGATTAGAGTTTTCATAATTCAACCCGACAGGGGGCGAAAGTGCAATTTTTTGGTCTACTGTCACCGTCATGGTAGTTGGCGGTAGTTTGCTGCCTGCACTGGTGGCCGTAAAAAACATAGCGCGAATCTTATTTTGCTTTTTACCTTCAAAATATAGGTTTGCCAAAGCAGGCGTAAATTTGACTTCAATAGCCCCTTCTGGGGTAACCCAGCGCCAACCCTGATTCTCTGGCAAGAGTTCAGGCACTGAAGCCGATGTCAAAAACGTGGTCGAATTTGTATTGAGGTTAAACTCAAGTCCATTGCCAAGTGCATTTGGATGATTCTGTGAAAACCTCCAGTTATACGTCCATTCAATTTGATTTGAAAGCGGCAGAGGTGTCACTGAACCCGTAAAATTGATGCCTAGCTTACTAACTTGGCCTGTAAAACTTCCACTAACATTACTATTTTCCACTAAATAATGAGGAGTTATTTTTGTACCTGTCCATTTCCAGCCAGCTTCCCAGCCTACGTAATTGACGCTGACAATGGGAACGGTTTTGTCTGATACCGAAAATAAAATTGACGGATCGGTGAGGGAAATTTTATCGAATGCGTAACTATTATTGACGACAAAGAAAAAAATGATAAAGAGTTTTTGAATTTTAAAAGCACATTTCATGACATTAGCCCCATTTTTTTAGACAATCTTTAGTTTTTATCTAATCGAAGCATAGTCATTAACTTCGATTCAACGGGACTTAAACTAAAAAAATGTGGGCTACGTCACAAAAATATGTGTGCGTATTTTTTGGATGCTTAAACCATATTCGGAATAAAAGCCTAAAAAACCTGTAATTAACCCAGAATGTTAATCTTGATTATCAATTTCAAAGAAAATCCATTTGACTCGGTTGTGCGTTAGCTTAATCTTCTTTTCCATCGCGTTGATCTCATTGACTGCATTTAAAACTATCATATCCGGCTTTAGTTCGGCTTTGATCGACACCATGACAGAATTACCATGGTTAATAGCCCAAATATTAAGCACTCGAACAACGCAAAGCTGGGCTTCAAGATAAGATTGGACGTTAACACGGATATCCTCAGCAGATTCACCGATCAAAAGCGAATGCACTTCCATACCTACAACAACAGCAACAATAATCAGTAACACGCCAATCAGCATTGAACCCATCGCATCAAAAGCAGTATTACCGGTTAACACGGTTAAACCTAAGCCAACCAATGCAATCACCAATCCTAACAATGCAGCAATATCTTCACCCGTCACCACCATCAGCTCGCTGGAATGGGTTTCCTTAAACCACTGCCAAAGCGACCTTTTGCCTTTCTCTTCTGCCATTGCCGACAAAGCGCCTTTCAGCGAAAAGGCTTCCATACCAACAGCAACTAACAAAACCAGTAAAGCAATGTTCGCATTCTCTATTTCATGAGGATTTGTGTAACGTTGCCAACCTTCATGGACGGCAAAGACACCGCCCACGGAAAACAGGATAAACGCCACCATCATCGACCAAATATAGGCTTCCCGCTCATATCCCATGGGATGTTTTTGGGTCGCGTCTTTAGCTGATCGCTTCATGCCAATCAGCAACAGCACTTGGTTGCCACAATCGGCATAGGAATGAATTGCTTCCGCTAACATGGACCCTGAACCCGTCCAAACGGCTGCCCCAGTTTTGGCGAGGGCAATCCCTAAATTAGCTGAGAATGCGTAAAGTACGGCTTTTGTTGAGTTGCTATGTGACATTTATGTTAGAAAGTAGTGGTAAAGTTCAGTAGTTATAGCCTATCTCATTTTCAATCAGTCCCAACGCCCATCCCTGACTTGCACTATACCGTTTTCGATTTTGACAGGAAAACAGGCAATGTCTTCATAAGCGGGCGGGGCTTTCACCGCACCTGTTTTCACACAAAACCGTGCACCGTGACGCGGGCAAATAATCTCATCACCATCCAATTCGCCACTGGCAATTTCTGCCCCATCATGGCTGCACACGTCTTCAATCGCATAAAATTGACCATCAATCTTAAATACGGCGACATCAGCCCCATCAACATCGACGACCACATGTTCACCGTCAACCAAAGCTGTTTGCCCCACTACATCTATCCATTCAGACATTTCATCACACCTTGTTTTGTGTTAAATATACATCATAGCGCAATAGTTTTCCGTGGAAACTTTCACTCGGTTTGCCACCTAATGGTTCGGCATAATCAGGGCTTTTGACTACCACCCGTTTTCCAGCAACCTTGAATGCCGTCACAAACAACTGCTCCTTATCCAGATCATCGCCCACTAAATTGCGCAAAACCATGATTGATTTTTTAGCTAACGCCGATTTTTTGCGTTTAGGAGGGAACATGGGATCGAGATAGATGCAATCGGGCTGGAAAGGCAATTGTTCCAGCATATCAATCGCACTACCTACCAATAATTGTGGTGGCGCTAACTTAAGATGCTGCATCCATTCTAGTTTAGCTAATCGACCAAAACCATCCGCCAACAATTCGGCCATAATTGGGGAACGTTCTATAGATAGCACGCCATAGCCCATACGGAACATGGCAAGGCTATCCTGCCCCCATCCAGCAGTCGCATCAACAACCGTCCTGGTTTTACGCCCCAATGCTTGCGCCAAAGCACCACTTTTGGCGATGGGCCAAGAACGTTGCTCACCTTGTCGATGATCTATCTCGACAGTCAACCCTGACTTTTGAATACTTTCCTTATCCAGTAATGACAAACAACCATCGCGCCAGCTTAGAAAAAATAGCTGGTTATCTAAGTTCAGTGCTTGGGAGATTATTAATGGAATACCCAGTCTTGTTGCTAATTGCTCGAAGGATTCAATATCACCCTGCCCTTCATAGAGAACAGCCACATCCTTCTGCCAATCATATTTCATCCGTTACCCTATAAGTCTTTCAACCTAATATCGACGGCGAGGCGGTGGCGGTGCATAACCGTCGTTGCTAGGCCAAAAGCGATTTTCATTGGTCTGCGGCGGATTTTGACATGTTGACAGGATGCCTTTTTTGCATAAGGATTCGCGCCATTCGTATTTCAAAAACACTTTTTCGATAGGTTCAGGTAGCGGTTTAAAATTTACCGTCACACTGGGCGAGTAGGTTGTTTCGCCATAACCCGTGCCGGGAGCGGCTTCCCTTGCGGCACTACTTGGCGAAGCAGGAACACCTTTCATCATTGATCTCCCATAATTTATTATGGGACGCACCTCAGGATACACCGACATTGCAATCACACCCATCGCTGAGTGATCACCCCAGGCCGCCGCATAGGAATCGACAGCTTCGGAAAAATAAAAGCGGTTAACCTGATTGCTACCCGTACGCCAACCTTCGTATTCACCTGAGGTATGCGGATTGAGGATGTACATGCGTTCGGTATTTTGCAGATAAGATTTTTGCCCACTGATGATATTGCGTCCGTCTACGGCAATCACCACGCCGACGCGCTGACCGGTATTATTGCTGACGCGAATCCGGTAGCGGTCGTTATTGCTAGCTTGCAAATAAGCCCGATAATGGCTGGTATCACCACTAACAGGGAACTCCGGCAAACTCCCGCTTGCATCGCTTTGGACATTGACCTCAATAGGAAGATAAGGTCGGCTTATCGTGGGTAGAGAAGGATATACGGCAATATTTTCATTCGAGTTTGTATTGGCGCAAGCGCTTATTGCAAGTATTGCCGTCAAAACAAAAGCTAAGTAACGAAACTTCATTATGTTTACCCCTTTTTACATAAGCAGATCATTCAGTAGAGACAGCTTGATGCTGATTTTTCAACGCAGCATCTAAGGTATGCCACGCCAAGGTTGCACATTTTACCCGCGCCGGATATTCGCGTACGCCCGCCAAAACCGCCAATTTACCTACCGCTTCCAGATTAATATGCTCATCTTTCCCAGTGGTCATCTCATGGAAGGTTTTGAACAAAGCATCAGCTTCCGTTTCGGTTTTACCTTTGATAATCTCCGTCATCAATGAAACCGATGCGGTTGAAATGGCACAGCCAGATCCTTGAAAACTGGCATCGGTAATTTTATCGCCATCCATTTTCAGGAATAAGGTTAACCTATCACCACATAAAGGATTAAATCCTTCCACTTGCCGGTCAGCATCTGCCATCACACGAAAATTACGTGGATTTCTGTTGTGGTCGAATATGACCTCTTGGTAGAGATCGCGTAAATCTTCAAACATTAGCCGAACACCTTTATTAAGGACTTAATCCCATCCATTAAAACATCGATTTCTTGCTTCGTATTATACATGGCAAAAGATGCGCGCGCTGTTGCAGGAACACCGTAAAAATCCATGACTGGCATGGCACAATGATGCCCTGCCCTGATAGCTATCCCCAAACTGTCCAGCATGGTACCAATATCGTGGGGGTGGATTTTATCCAGCACAAAAGACAGGATTGCGCCTTTGTCTTCGGCCTCACCAATAATCATTAAGCCTTTAATTTGCTTGGCTTGTTGAGTAGCATAAGCCAGCAATTCGGCTTCATAGGCGGCAATATTCGCCATGCCGATTTCATTTAGATAGTCAATTGCCGCGCCAAGCCCGACTACATCAGCGATACTCGGTGTACCTGCTTCAAATTTATGCGGCAATCCGGCATAAGTACTTTTTTCAAAACTTACAGTTTTAATCATATCCCCGCCACCTTGATAAGGGGGCATGGCTTCAAGCAAGGCTTTCTTACCGTACATCACGCCAATGCCGGAAGGCCCGTACAACTTATGCCCAGAAAACACATAAAAGTCGCAATCCAAATCCTGTACATCCACACTGACATGTGGAATGGCTTGCGCGCCATCCAACATCACCGAAATATTCTTGGAATGTGCCGCAGCGATCATCTTTTTCACTGGGTTAATAGTTCCCAACGCATTGGACATATGCACCACCGCAACCAATTTGGTTTTGGTATTCAACAAGGCTTCAAATTCAGGATAAATTAATTCGCCTTGGACATTCATCGGCGCAACTTTCAAAACTGCACCAGTCTCTTGACACAGCATTTGCCAAGGCACGATATTGGAGTGATGCTCCATCGCGGTGATGACAATCTCGTCACCGGCTTTTATATTCGCTTTGCCGAAGGTTTGGGCAATCAGGTTAACGGCTTCGGTTGCGCCGCGCACAAAGATGATTTCCTTGGTGCTGGCGGCATTAATAAATTCCCTGACTTTCGCGCGCGCCGATTCAAACTTGTCAGTCGCACGTACACTTAAGGTATGTACGCCACGATGGATATTGGCGTAATCGTGCCGATAAAAGTGACTAATGCTGTCGATAACCGCATTCGGCTTTTGGCAACTGGCAGCGTTGTCCAGATAAACCAGAGGCTTATTGCGGATTTTTTCTTGCAGGATCGGGAAGTCTGCACGGATACGTTCTAAAGGAAATGTTGTCATACTATCTTTGTTAAGTTCCGATGTGTTGCTTATTTATCGACAACACATTATATTTATTATTAATTTTACTTAGATTTTCTTGCACTTATGTCTACTGTTAACCCTACCAAACACTTAACTAATCTGGATGAATGGCGCCGATTGGGCGAGGCTAATATTTTTCCACCTGAAAGCCGGGTTGAACTAATTAATGGAGAGATTTTAGACATGGCACCTATAGGTTTTAACCACTCAGGACATATAAATCGTCTAAATATGTTGCTGACAAAACTTGCACCAGTTCAAGTTATTGCCAGCATACAAAATCCACTCCAACTCGGTGACTTATCCGAGCCTGAACCCGACTTCATGCTGTTAAAGCCGAATGCCGACTTCTATTCATCCCGTCATCCTGTTGCCGATGATGTGTTGCTACTCATCGAAGTCGCCGACAGTTCGCTCAATTTCGACCAAAACCAGAAATTGCGCTTGTATGCCTTACACAATATCCCTGAATACTGGCTGTTAAACCTGAATGATGTTTGCCTGGAAGTGTACCGCAAACCCAATGGCGAGGTGTATGCCGAAAAAACCACTTTATACAGTGGCGACAACATTACCTTATCGCAACTTCCAAACATCAGTATTCAGGTCTCGGATATTATGTAAATTACATTTTAAAAGCACACGTTCGTACTCGACTGCATGGATGCAGGAGGTAGGGCAACGCATGGAGCAGTTGCCGAGAGCTTGTCGAAGTACAAATCACTACAACCAAGCTTTTTGAATACCCTCTTGAGGAAATCGGATCAACACTTGTTCTAAAACTTGGTCGTGTAAAGTTTTTATCTTGATCTTATCCACCATCTCATTAGCAAAAGCAAAAGTCAGCATATTACGTGCCGTTTCTTCGTCAACACACCGTGATTGCAAGTAAAAAATCGACTTTTCGTCCAACTGTCCGACGGTTACGCCATGTCCGCACTTGACATCATCGGCATAGATTTCCAGTTGCGGCTTGGTATCCACTTCGGCATCATTTGATAGCAGCAAATTGCGGTTGTTCATTTGCGAATCGGTCTTTTGGGCATCTTCCGCTACGATGACCCGTCCTTGAAACACGCCCCTCGCCCGATCATCCATTACACCTTTGTACATTTCCCTACTGATGCCATGCGGTTTCAGGTGATTGATGCGGGTATGGTTATCCAGATGTTGGCGTTTTGCGCCCAGATATAAGCCATTTAAGTCGCATTCAGAAGCCTGACCCAGATCGGTGTGAACATCGCAACGTGCCAATAAGCCGCCAAAAGCAAAGTTGTGATGGGTAAAACGGGCGTGTTGCGCCTGTTTCACATAGGTACCACCGAAGTGAAAAGCCTTGTCTGATTCTGCCTGTAACTTGTAATGCGTTAATGTCGCATTTTCTCCGGCAAAAACTTCCGTGACTGATGTTGATAAATAAGCATCATCCGTCGCCGCCACAAAGGTTTCAATCAACGTCGTTTCTGTAGAACAATCCACCACGACCACATTACGTGTCGTCGCCAGTACATCGGCTTGTGTCGCGATATTTAAAATCTGGATCGGTTTAGCCAGAACCTGATTGGTCAGTACATGAATAAACACGCCATCCGTAAACCACGCGCTGTTGAACGCCACAAAACCATGTTCACCCGGTTGTACCGCTTGACCTAAATAAGGATGCAACCAATCAGGCAGCGCCATTAACGCCGCAGCCATACTCATGATCTTCACGCCATCAGGCAAACCGTCCAACACGGACATTTCTGCGGAAAAATGGCCATTGACCAAAGCAACGCTCCAGGCATCTTCCAACTGCTGCGCTTTCAGCCAAGACGGATCAATTGCTTGCAGGTTGGGCTGAGCGCTTACGAAACCCAACGCCGGCGCAAACAGCTTCTTTTCAATAGCGGACACATTCGTGTAACGCCATTCTTCTTCACGCGGTGAAGGAAAACCCGTTGCCGAAAATTTGCTCAAACCCGCCTTGCGTAATTGCTGTAACCACGGCAAGTTTTGCCCTGGCAATTCGGGTGCTAAACTTGGGTATTCAGCCACATAGCGGCTTGTAGATTCGTTGTTTATGCCCTTTAGGGTACTCATTAAGCCGCCACCTCTGGCTGACTGGTTTCAACCCAACTGTAACCTTTTTCTTCCAGTTCCAACGCCAATTCAGGGCCACCAGATTTAACGATTTGCCCGTGCGCCAGCACATGCACGAAATCAGGCTTGATGTAATCGAGTAGGCGCTGGTAGTGGGTAATCATCACGAAGGCGCGATCTGGTGATCGCAAGGAGTTAACGCCATCCGCCACCACTTTTAAGGCATCAATATCTAAGCCGGAATCGGTTTCATCAAGGATACACAGTTTGGGTTCCAAAATCGCCATTTGCAGGATTTCGTTACGTTTCTTTTCGCCGCCGGAAAAGCCTTCGTTAACGGCGCGATACAGAAATTTTTCATCCATTTCCAGCAACTTAACCTTGTGTTTGACCAAGGTTAAAAAATCCATCGCATCCACTTCCGGCTGGCCGTGATGTTTACGGATGGCGTTCAAGGCTGCTTTCAGCAAATAAATATTGCTGACACCCGGAATTTCCACCGGATATTGGAAGGCCAGAAAAATACCTTCCCGCGCCCGGATTTCCGGCGGCATGTCGGTTAAATCCTTACCTTGATAAACAATCGAACCTTGGGTTATCTCATAACCGCTTTTGCCCGACAGCACATGCGACAAGGTGCTTTTGCCGGAGCCGTTCGGCCCCATGATCGCATGGATTTCTCCTGCATTCACTTGCAGGTTAATGCCTTTAAGGATGGGTTTGTCGCCAACGCTGACGTGGAGGTTTTCTATAAGGAGCATATTTGCACTTCGATAAAAATTAATAAGATTGAAAATAAAAACTTTATTTATGAAAACAAAATTTCATTACTGGTTTGTAATCATTTACTCGATGAATTTGAAAAAGGGTTCAATAACTTTAAGCCACAATGTTTAAAATCTTCTGTATTCCGTGTAACCAGAGCTAAACCGTAACTACTTGCAGTAGCGGCAATTAAGCTATCCATCACCGCCAGTTTCTTACCCTGCATTTCCGTTTGGGCTGATAACCGCGCCCATTGTTCTAAAACATCACTACTAAGCGGTAAAATTCTTTGGGGAAATTCAAGCTCTATCGCATTTAGCCAATTTTGTAAAAGCACCGATTTTTGCGGTTGGCTTGGCTTTATTTTGTAAATTCCCTTTTTAATTTCCGCGATACTAACGGCACTTAAAAATAAATTGGCTACCTGTTGTTGATTCATCCAGGTAACAACGTCCACATCAGGATTTTTCTTAACGCATTCCGAAATAACGCAGGTATCTAACAAATAGCTCATAAATTGATATTTCTATCCGCATCTTTATCGCGCATAAATAAATTATCTATTTCGTCGTCGGGGATACCAAGATCAATATGTAATTTATCAAACAATTTCGTATCCGTTTGATGCGCTTGAATATACTCGGACAAAATAGCATCAACCGCCTCTTGCGGAGATTTATAATTCCCTATTTTTACCACTTTATCGGTCAATTCATCGTTTAGAATTATTGTTGTCATTGTAAACACCTCTTCAACTAACTAACTGTTCAGAATACATTAAATAGGAAGTGGGATGTGCCGAGAAACGAGGCGCATCAATCGCGAACGATGTGCTTCACTTATTTCATTAAAACTAAAAATCGTAGGTTGGGGTGAGGTACGAACCCCAACGCAATGGATTAAATTTATCTGTTGGGGTTCATTTTATTTACCCCAACCTACCGTGCTGCTACTCGTTATTAAATTGATCAATTAAATTTTCGATTTTATATCCAACAGCATTTATTTCACTGTTATTCCCAACCCCTTTCTCCAATAACAATGTACCAAGCGCTTCTTTAACTTTTTCCAT
>JABFSV010000327.1 GCA_013140405.1 Methyloglobulus sp.
TTTTCTTTCATTGCTAAATCTGCCTCAACATATCGATGTGTAGTGATCGTGCTTTCGTGCCCTAGCCATAAAGCAATCACACTAAATGCGACCCCTGACTGTAGCAGATGCATGGCCGTCGTATGTCGATAATGCCGAGCTCGGCATTAAAGACATAATCCGGAGTACCGAATAATGCCGAGTAGGGTTTAGCTTGATCTGTTAATATTCATATTTTTCAATAGATTATTATCTAAATAAAGCTTGCTTATTCAGCATTATTTGGTTTGTCTTCTTTGTCTGGTCCAATTGACCAGCCATCCAGGAGACAATCATGATCGCAAATTTTTATCCTAATCCCCTTGTTGTCCAGCGCTTACAAGCAGGTCCGCTGAGTGTGCACATCGACATCTTCGCCCAACAGTTATTTGACGAAGGTTACGCCCTATGGACAGTGAAGTATTCTGTTCGTCTACTCGCAGACCTCACTACATGGATGCAGGAACAAGGACTCACGATAACGGACCTTGCTGAACTGCCAGTTCAGACTTTTTTTCAGCATCGTTATCAACTCCGACGTCCTCATCGTGATGATCAAGCCATGTTGAAGAAGTTACTGGCGTATCTTCGAACGGTGGGCATAATCGCGGCACCAGTAAAAGCAATTGCTGATCCGGCTTGCGCCAGCATTGTGCAGGCATTTCAACAATTTCTGATTTACCAGCGCAACCTGGCACCTTCAACCATCCATTATTATCTCCACACGGTGGTGTGTTTCCTTAATCAGCGCTTTGGAACACAGTCACCGAATCTGGATACGTTGTGCGCACAAGATGTTACCGGTTTTATGCTACAGCAGGCACGCCGCTATAGCGCGGGCCAAACCCAGTTGATTGCTACAGCGCTACGCAGCTTTTTCCGGTTTCTGCTCCAGCAGGCATTGATTACCACCAATTTGGCCCAGTGCGTCCCAACCCCGGCACGGCGACGCTTGTCGACGTTACCCACGTATATCAACGCCGATGATGTTGAGCACTTGCTGCATTGCGTTGACCAAAAAACCCCGGAAGGTCGTCGTAATTACGCGATTTTGCAGTTATTGGCTCGCCTAGGTCTACGGGCTGCTGAAGTGGTGGCCCTTACCTTGAATGATCTCGATTGGGAGGCCGGGGAAATCATCGTACACGGCAAAGGTCGACGTTGTGACCGTCTCCCATTGCCTTATGAAGTCGGCCAGGCAATTGCCAACTACCTGCGTGATGGTCGACCCTCTTGCTCGACAAGGTGCGTGTTTGTGCGTCATAGGGCGCCGCAGCGCGGATTTGTCAATGGCGAAGCCGTAGGTACGATCGTCCGTCGCGCCCTGATGCGGGCTGGTCTTAACCCGGCGCACAAGGGTGCGCATTTGCTACGCCATTCACTGGCCACCCGATTGCTTCGAAATGGCGCATCACTGGCCGAAATCGGCGAGCTATTGCGACATCGCGACCTCAATACCACGCAGATTTATGCCAAGGTCGATGAATCTGCCTTGCGCGGACTGGCACTGCCATGGCCAGGAGGTGAGGTATGAACGCGCTCCGGCAAGCCCTCAATGAATATCTCGCCTTGCGCCAGGCAATGGGGTTCAAACTGCAGGAGGAGAGCCGCCTGTTGCCCCGATTCATTGATTTTCTTGATACTCATGACCAGGCGTTTATCACCACGGATCTGGCGGTGCGTTGGGCGACCCAGTGCAGTGCTACTCAGCCCGCCGAGTGGGCCAGGCGCCTGCGCTTTGTACGTGTCTTCGCGCGCTACCGAAGCGCGACCGATCCACGCACGCAAATTCCGCCCACCGGGTTGTTGCCCTACCGCCCACGGCGCGCAGAACCCTATATTTACAACGACGATGAAATCAACCGGCTGCTTCAGGCCGCCGGCCAATTGTGCTCGCCCACGGGACTGCGTGCCCACACTTACGTAACCGCCTTGGGTTTGCTTGCGGTTACCGGTATGAGAATCAGTGAGCTGATCGCACTCGATAACGACGATGTCGAACTTGCTCATGGCCAGCTAACGATCCGCGACGCCAAGTTTGGTAAATCCCGCTGGCTGCCGTTGCATTCCAGCACCCAGCAGGCACTTCAGCGCTATGTACAAAGGCGTCATCAGCAATACCCCATCCCATGCAGTTCCAGCTTTTTCGTCTCCGAGCAAGGCACGCGGTTGACCTCTTGTAGGGTACGAGCCACCTTTGTCCAGCTCTCACGCCAGATCGGTTTGCGAGGGCTCACGGACAGCCATGGCCCTCGGCTGCACGATTTTCGTCACCGCTTTGCGGTCCAGACGCTGTTACGTTGGTACCAGGAAGGCGCCGATGTCGAGCAACATCTCCCTGAACTTTCAACTTACTTGGGTCATGTAAAAGTGAGCGACACCTATTGGTATCTCTCGGCTACGCCGGAACTGCTGCAATTGGCTCTGCAACGCTCAGAACACGGAGACTCTCATGGCCGCTAACACCACCTTTCCCGCGCTTCTGCAAGCATACTTTACTGATCGACTGTTACACCAAAAGCAGGTCAGCCCACACACCATAGCAAGTTACCGTGATACTTTCTGTCTACTGTTGCGTTATGCTCAGCAACGGTTGCACAAAACACCGGCAAAGCTGACATTGCCTGAGCTGAATGCGCCCTTGATCATTGCATTTCTTGACCATTTGCAGCAGGAACGTGGCACCAGTGCCCGCAGTCGCAATGTTCGGCTGGCGGCGATCCATTCTTTTTTTCAGTATGTGGCGCTTCAGGCACCCAACCACAGCGGCTTGATCGAACAGGTGTTAGCCATTCCCAGTATGCGCTATGAGCGTAACCCTATCGAGTTTCTGACCGATACCGAGATCGAGGCGTTGCTTGCCGCGACTGATCAAAATACTTGGATCGGACGACGGGATAGGACGCTGTTGTTATTGGCACTTCAAACGGGGCTACGCGTATCTGAGTTAATTGGCCTACGTTGGCAAGATATTGTTTTGGGTACCGGTGCCCATGTACGCTGTCTGGGTAAAGGACGGAAGACGCGCTGCACGCCACTTCGCAAAGATACGGTCGCCGCATTAAAGGCATGGCAGCAAGAGCAACAGGGTTGTCTGGAAGCGGCGTTGTTCCCCAATGCGTGGGGTCAGCAATTGAGTCGCGACGGAGTCGCCTATCTCTTGGCCAAGTACGTTGCAATGGCCTGCCAACATTGCCCTTCGTTGCAGCATAAACGGGTAACCCCGCATGTCCTGCGCCACTCCGCAGCCATGGAGCTCCTGCAAAATGGTGTCGACTGCGCAGTCATCGCCTTGTGGCTGGGTCATGAGTCAATGGACAGTAAGCGTCCAGCCCTACCAATCCTCTCGACCTGATCTCACTTGAGTATTTCAATCATTGCCGGTGTCAAAGGCAGTAATTCATCAATACGACTATTTGGCCAGGTCGGCAATTTTTCCAGGGTGTC
>JABFSV010000482.1 GCA_013140405.1 Methyloglobulus sp.
GCCTAGTGTGAGCGGATTACCTCCACATGATTGATAAATGAAGTGATATGCAGTTGTTTGGTTAGGCGGTAACGAATGCTTTTGTGGTTTTTGTTAAGGAATACGAATTCGCTAGGCTGAAATCCTTTGTTAATGAAGATTAAGCTTTCAGATTGCTTGGTCACTTCATCGCCCGCTAAGTAAATTGCGGAAACCTCATCGTCTGGATAGCCCGGATTGGTGATTTTTACTGTTGTCGCGGTTCTCCCTAACAGCTCCACGCCCATAAACATCCCTGTTTCTTTTGATTGGGCCAACCACCGTATCATGCCAACGGTCATGGTTTTATTCAAGATTCCTACAATACTGCCGACTTTAGGTTTTACAAGAGTGTCTGTCCATAGCAAGCCAAAGCCTTTTGCGCTTTTGTCAACGACACGCATGTTGAACTCTTTGTTGCTTTGTTGCCCAGAGCGCCATATATCCGAAGACCCTGTAAATTCAACTACCTGAAAAGCAACAGGAGCGGCTTTGATAGGGGTGGTTTTCTCGTTGGCATCAACTGCTTTGCTTCCCGTGTTTGATATTTCAAAATCCAGGTCGCGCAGTTCGCCCGGACGGCTTGGATCGTAAGAGCCGGCTGGAATGGTGATGTTCGGTTTTTCGGTTTTCTTGTGTAGTAAAAACTCAATAATATTGTCAAACCCCATAATGCCAAGACAGTCACTTTGCGCGGATTCCCTAGGATCTTTTCTTTGCTCACTGAGCATCAATGTTTTTGCCAAACGTAGCAGCATCAGGCGATCTGTCGGAACATAGTGGGTGCGCCTGTCATTAGTCGCTTCCAAAATTTTGCTGGCGACTGTTACGGTGGCGATATATAGGCGGTCTGGATTAAGATTGTCATCATCACCAGAAACGACTGGCGGCCCGTTACCCTTCAAGTGAATGGAGGGAATGCCTTTGAATTTCTTTTTGGGAACTGACTTCAATAGGCTGGTATAGCCGGCATAATGTCCCAATAATTCATAAATCGTCCGCATATCCGACGGTGAGAATTGATTGGTATTGCTCAGGGAAAACACTAAAACACGTTTAAACGCATTGTCAATAATTAGCGCATTCGGGTTGAAATCGCCGTCGGTCAGTCGGTAAAGCTGGGCAAGACGATAAAACTGAAAACATTTATGCCAGAAATAAACATAAGGTTTGGTATAAGTTTGGTAAATGTACAACAAGCCCCTGCCCATAGCCTGGATACCGTTAGACAAAATTAAGGTTTTCTCTTGTGTGGAATAGTAGTCGTCTTTTTTAAACCAGTCTTCCTGGCTCAGTAGCGAATAGGCATTGGCTAGTTCCAAGATACTCCATGTTGAAATTTCACTTCTAGCCATGTCATTGGCTGCGGTTGAATCAGAAGACGTATCTGCAATGTTCGGAAATACAGTCAGCATGGTTGTTGCTGTTGTCAGTGCCGTCCCTAGCTTTTCTAGGAAAAACAGGCGAGTCCTGCCAGGAATAAGGCTGCGTTCGGGTGGATAGCTATTATTGAGGGTTTGCAACACTTGCAATATCTTCTGACATTTTGTCATATCGTCCGCATTTGTCAGCGCGGTAAGCCATACTGCAAAATCCATTTCGTCAATCGCAAACGGCAATGCTTGGTTGCTTGATGCTGGGCAGGGCGGAAATGGCTTTGACAGATTAAACGAGTGTAAGCTCATCAGTTACGCCTAGGGTTATGGTCATTGTGCAGTGGCTACTTAACAAAGTCATCGCAGTATTGGATCAATCGCTATTTTAGATTGAGATTGTAGTTTGACATAGCGCTATTGAAAACTTTAACCCCAATAGTAGCCAATTTAATACGTCCTAGCCGTCCAATTACTTTAAAGTCGGGCTGATCACAGAATCCACTTGCTCAACATCAATTAGCCCGAAATACCGGCTATCGAACGGATTGTTGTCGGAATCGGACATTAGCAAGATTTCATTTTCTTTTAATTCGTAGTGATCCAGTTTCAACTTGGGCATGGTGCGTCCTTCTTGGTCTTGTTCAAGGGGTTTGCTTTGCGGATAGAGGGCATCGTTAACGGTCACGCCGCTGTCATTGATAGTCACTGTGTTTTTATATTTAGCAGCTATTTTTAACATCATTTTGTCGAAATTATCAGGGCAACTTCCCGATTTGATAGCCCCCCGTTCTCGCGCCTCTTGAAATTCTGGCCGATTTGGCGGGCAAAACACCACAATTTTGCCGATGGCTAAGGGTTCATCAACCTTCCAGTACAAGCCGAACGGAATCGTTGAACTGGTATTGATAATTCCACCCATCGTAAAAAAACCACCGCAGAGTAAAAGCAGCATGGCAACAATCGACAAGAGCATCATTAAAGGTTTGTTTATGTTCATACAGAAGCCTGTTTCTAAAAGGGTTAGTCAACAAAGTTGGCAGTATACCTTGTCGGTGGCTTCTGTAAATCAACCTTATAATATATTATCGAAATCAAGGGACAAGTTATATGGGATAAACAAATACCAATTTTTTTCGACAACAGGAATGTCCAGGGAGTTACCTGACGAGTTCACCCTGGCGCTATTATTGCCAAAACAGCCTCGGCGGTTTCTTTGATCCCTTGCCTTAACCCCCATAAACCCAAACTACTAACGACGACCAAGCCACCGCCGATAAAGCGTTTAAAGAGTAAATCGTTACGCATGATGGCGTTGTGCGCCTTTAATCCCAGCAGGTGACCAACTGCTGCAACAGGTAACAACATTAACGCCGCCCTAAAGTGCAAGTTTGCCGAAAATACGATGAAAGTTGTCATTTTGATACTGACCAGAATAAACCATAAGACGAACAAGGTGTCGCGCAATTGTTCCTTGCTGACGTTACGCATATAGACGGCGACCATCAACGGTGCGCCCGTCAAGGACGTGCCAGCAACGTAACCGCCGATAACAAGCAAGAGCTTATCCACCCAATTACGTCCGCTTTTAATGGTGCGGTTGAGCAACCACATAAAGCCATAAAATAGTGTGATGGCGTAGATAAAGACGTTCAACCATAAAATAGGCAGGTTCAACAGGCCAAACACGCCAATGATAGCGGGTGGAATAATGTAAACAGAAGAATAGCGTAAATACCGCCAATCGACATTATGCAAGCGTGTGCGTAACGTTAAGCCGGAAAAAAACAGCAAATGCACGCTGATGATGGGCAACCATAAGCGCGGGTCATTATGCACAAACAGCATCAACGGCAACCCCAACGCAGCACCACCAAAACCCAGGCCAGTACGCACAAAACCGGCCCATGCAAACATCAAGGCAACCACCAGGGTTTGGTTTAATGAAAAATCAAGCAGCATAGATTCTGGTTTCTTAACTTTTTATGCTATTGGAGGTAGTTTATCTTGAGTAAACACAGAGCAAGTTGCCGTTCGTCTTGAACTCTTTGATAAATTCAATA
>JABFSV010000126.1 GCA_013140405.1 Methyloglobulus sp.
TGGGCTTGCGTGCCTTAGCCGCTTTTCAAGAATATGGGATACTGACTGAAGAAACGGTAAGGGCAACCATTGCCAAAGTGTTGGATTCGTCCATCGCCCAAAATGAATATTACCAAGCCGAATTAGGCGTTATTAAAGCTAATTTAGAACGTTCCTTAGAAAGTTTAAGCAGTAAAAGCGCCCAAAAGGCATCAGGAAACTCCTGGTTAAGCAAAATCAATAGCGCGTTGGAAGCCTTTTTGGATGCAGGAGATGCGGTTAAACGCCGTAAAAAAGCCAATCAAATTTACAAAGATTTGGTTGCCGAACGCATCAGCCACGAACGTGCTGCACTGGAATTGCAAGGTATCAATAAAAGGCAAAAGGGTGGTTGGCTGAAGATTGGGCAATGAGGGATAAAGACTAGATTTTAGCTCGATAAAACGGGACAAATCATTGAGATAACGTGCAATACCATTCAATCAATAATTTGCATTAGCCAGTTTTATCGAGTGGATAAGAAAAGGCTCTATTGCCATTTAACAAGCGTCATTTTAGGGTTATGATGTTATCCATAACAATAACTATGACCCATCGGAGTTTGAACATGGCAACACCTTTAATACAATTGGCTTTAGATTCTTTGGATTTTGAGCAAACCATGAATCTCGCTGAAAAAACCGCACCGTTCATTGATATTTTTGAGATCGGTACGCCCTGCATTAAACATAACGGCATTGATCTGGTTAAAGCATTACGGGCAAAATTTCCAGACAAGTTACTTTTGGTTGACCTGAAAACCATGGACGCTGGCGAATATGAAGCAGCGCCTTTCTACGCGGCGGGTGCTGATATATGCACCGTGCTGGGTGTGTCGGGATTGCCAACCATCGCCGGTGTCGTTAAAGCCGGTGCGGCTCATGGTGCGGAAGCGCAAGTTGATTTAATCAATGTGCCTAACAAACTGGAATGTGCCATAGAAGCTGCCCAATTAGGCGCTCGAATTATTGGCGTACATACTGGCCTGGATGCCCAAGCCGCAGGACAAACACCTTATGCCGATTTGAACGCTATTGCTGGTTTGGGTCTGGATGTCAGGATTTCCGTTGCTGGCGGTATCAACGCGTCCACCGTTCAGCAGGTGGTGGAATCTGGTGCCGATATTATTGTCGTCGGAGCAGCCATTTATGGAGCGCCTTGCCCTGTTGACGCAGCACGTACCATACGCCGCATTGCCGATGGTAAAACCACGCATCGGCACATGATTCTCGATAAAATTTCCAGCATCCTCTCAGCGACAGATGACAGCTATCATGCCAAATTAACCGACATGCTAGACGGTGCATCACGCGTATTTGTGGCAGGTGCAGGACGTTCCGGCCTAGTATGTAAGTTTTTCGCCATGCGCTTGGTGCATAGTGGTTACGATGCCAGTGTGGTTGGCGAAGTCGTTACACCCAGTATTAAAAAAGGTGATTTGTTAGTCATTATCTCAGGTTCTGGCGAAACTGAACAACTTATCGCCTTCACCAAAAAAGCCAGGGCTGAGGGCGCAAGGATCTTGCTGATTTCATCAAAAGCTAGTTCGACTATTGGTGATATGGCTGATGCCGTATTCCAGATCGGACGTACCGAACAATATGGCAAAGTGGTCGGTATGCCAATGGGTACGGTCTTTGAATTGTCTACCCTATCGTTCCTGGAATCGGCAATTTCGCATATTATTCATGAGAAAGGCATTGCCGAGGAAGTCATGCGTTCACGGCACGCCAACCTGGAATAACAAACACGAGGCTTCAGGGGTGGCTTTGCCCCTGAAGCGCTTAATGTACGTGGAATACTAGCCTAGCTGCTGACTGGCTAGATAATCTTCATAGTTTCCATTGAAATCAACGATGCCCTTAGGTGTCAGTTCGATAATCCTGGTCGCCAGTGACGATACAAACTCACGGTCGTGGCTGACAAATATCAAAGTGCCAGGATAGTTTTCCAAAGCCGTATTGAGGGATTCGATAGATTCCATATCAAGGTGGTTGGTGGGTTCGTCCAAGACCATGATGTTGTTCTTTTGCAGGATCAATTTGCCGAACAACATACGTCCCTGTTCGCCGCCAGACAGTACTTTGACGGGTTTGTTGATGTCATCCGACGAGAACAACAGTCGGCCTAACGTGCCGCGTATCGCTTGGTCGTCATCGCTTTCTTTGCGCCATTGCCCCATCCATTCGATAAGCGTGATGTTTTCGGCAAAGTCCTCCGCATGATCCTGCGCGTAGTAACCCACTTCAGAATTTTCCGACCATTTAACCTTGCCTGTATCCGGTTTTAAATCCCCGACCAAGGTACGCAGCAAGGTTGATTTGCCGATACCGTTGGGGCCGATAATAGCCACCCGTTCACCCACGGCGATCATCATCTTTAAATCTTTGAATAGCGGTTCTGCACCGTAACCTTTACTCAAATCCTCAACTTCCAGCGCTAATCTGAACAGTTTTTTGTTTTGGTCAAAGCGGATAAAAGGATTGACCCGGCTGGAGGGCTTAACCTCATCAAGTTTGATTTTTTCCAACTGCCTGGCACGCGAAGTTGCTTGTTTGGCTTTAGAGGCATTCGCCGAAAAGCGGCTGACGAAAGTTTGCAGTTCTGCGATCTGGGTCTTTTTCTTGGCATTTCCCGCCAGCAATTGTTCACGGACTTGTGATGATGCGGTCATATAGTCGTCATAATTGCCAGGATACACGCGCAGTTCGCCAAAATCCATATCCGCCATGTGGGTGCAGACGCTATTTAGAAAGTGTCGGTCATGCGAGATGATAATCATGGTGCAATTGCGGTCGTTGAGTACGTCCTCAAGCCAGCGAATGGTGTTGATGTCCAAGTTGTTGGTCGGTTCGTCCAGCAACATGATTTCTGGGTTGGCAAACAGGGCTTGCGCCAGTAATACCCGCAGTTTCCAACCCGGTGCTACGGCACTCATCAGGCCATAATGCTGTTCCTGTGGAATGTCCAAGCCCAGCAGTAATTCCCCCGCCCTAGATTCGGCAGTGTAGCCGTCCATTTCTGCAAATTCCACCTCAAGATCCGCTACCTGCATGCCTTCCGCTTCCGACATTTCCGGTAGCGAGTAGATGCGGTCACGTTCCTTCTTGATTTCCCAGAGTTCTTTATGTCCCATAATCACCGTGTCTATGACGCTGAATTCCTCATAAGCGAATTGATCCTGACGCAGAATTCCGAGTCGTTCACCAGGGCTAGTGCTGACGTTACCCGCTGAGGGTTCCAGGTCGCCACTCAAGATTTTCATAAAAGTTGATTTGCCGCAGCCGTTAGCGCCGATCAGGCCGTAACGGTTGCCGTCGCCGAATTTAACAGAGACGTTTTCAAATAGGGGTTTAGCCCCAAACTGCATAGTAATGTTTGCGGTGGATATCAAGATGTTGTTCCAAAAGGGTAGATAAAGGAGGA
>JABFSV010000131.1 GCA_013140405.1 Methyloglobulus sp.
GAAAATGAAAAAAACCTTTTAAATCAATCTGCCTTTTTTCACTAACTAAAAGGTTTTACATGACATATTTTAGACAGGATTTCCTAACCTATGTGGATTCAAAAGGAAATAATACTTAAGCCTCGGCTCAGAGGGTTTCATTTAGTCACTGATGAAATATTGACCCAACTTCCCGAATTCAAGAAAATCAAGATTGGCATGATGAATGTGTTTATTAAGCATACATCGGCTTCATTGACCATTAATGAAAACGCAGCCCCAGAGGTTCGTTTGGACTTTGAGAGTTACTTCAATCATGCCGTGCCGGAGAATGAGCCTTATTATCGTCACCTTGATGAGGGGAGCGACGATTTACCTGCCCACATAAAAGCCAGTATTCTGGGCTGTAGCTTGAATATCCCTATCACAAACGGTCGGCCAAACCTGGGTATTTGGCAAGGGATATACCTGTGCGAACACCGTAACCACGGTGGTAACAGGGTGGTTTTGGTAACGATAAATGGTGAGTAGGCTTGTAGGATAGACATTTACGGAAATGATAGAATCTTTAACAAGTAATGGTTTTTTGTTGCGAACCATGACTTTCGACAATATGTAAAATGATAAATAATATTTTATTATCAATAAGATATTGAAGCTGACTGCGACATTACCAAGAGCATTGCCAGGAAAAATGCTAAAATTTCAATTTTAACCAACCCTTAACACAGGAAGCACATGCCAAAAATTACGATAGAACATAACCCCAGCGAAGAACGCCTGAAAGAATTAGGTGTGGCGAATTGGGAGATATGGGAAAAAGAAGTATCAGAATTTCCTATCGACTTCGATGCAACTGAAACCGCGTATGTCCTGGAAGGCGAGATTTTAGTGACCCCAGAAGGCGGTGAACCCGTGAGAATCTTACCAGGTGACTTAGTTGTTTTCCCAGAAGGCCTAAACAGCCATTGGAAAGTCGTTAAGGCATTGCGTAAGCATTATAGTTACGACTAAGCAAGCGGAATAAAAAGCAAGCCCTGGTGGAGTTTGCAGGATCTAGCATCAATTTGATACCAACTACGCCTGATTCCAATATGTTTCATCAGGACTATATTGCTGATGTGCCTGGAATGTCTTGTCGCATATTTCCCTATCATGTATATTTGAATGATGATTTATGAGGTTTCCCATACACTTGAAGGCCACTCTTTTTTATAGACAGGTGATTTCTTCAGTGTTTTGGAGGCATAAGTCTTTTAGATTCTATGATTACCTATACGATGGATAGATATAACACTGACGCATCCAACCAAACAACGGCATCAGAACTAAATAGTTCCAGTGGTTTTGCAATAAACGCAGAACCCAAAAAAAGTAGTGAATATAAAGCACCAATAATTTTTTCTTTTTTCTCTGGTGCGGGGTTTTTGGATTTAGGTTTTGAAAAAGCGGGCTATGAAATTGGTTATGTAAATGAAGTACATAAACCATTTCTTGAGGCGTATAAATATTCCAGACAGAAAATGGGTATGCCCTCGCCGCTACATGGATACTTTGAAGGCAATATTGAAAGCTGCATTGCTGGTGAAGAAGCAGAACGCGTAACCCGCTTTGTTGATTTGGCAAAAGGAAATAAGCAGCTTGTTGGATTCATTGGAGGCCCTCCTTGTCCAGATTTCTCTGTCGGTGGGAAAAATCGTGGGCAACATGGAGAGAATGGCAAGTTATCCAAAATCTATATTGATTTAATTTGCAGACAGAAACCAGATTTCTTTGTTTTTGAGAATGTAAAAGGGCTTTATCGGACTACAAGGCATAGGCAATTCTTTGACGGTTTAAAACACCAGCTAAAAAGTGCTGGATATAGCTGCACAGAGAGGTTAATAAATGCAATTGAATACGGTGCGCCACAAGACCGCGAACGCATAATTCTTTTTGGCGTACTACAGCAGCAAGCCAAAAAAGCACTACCGAAATTTAATTGGTTTTCACATACGCTGCATCCCGAAGGTAAAACCCTAAGCTACCCGTGGCCAGAAGCCCAACCCATTGCAATATTACGCCAACAACCCAGCCATATTCCTTTGGAATTAACAGTTCAGCACTGGTTTGTGAAAAATGATGTTGAGCAACATCCAAATGCACTTCACCAATTTAAGCCAAGAGCCGGTTTAGCAAAATTTGAAACCGTCTATGAGGGAGATGACAGCAAGAAATCGTATAAGCGATTACACCGCTGGAGATATTCGCCAACAGCTGCGTATGGCAATAATGAAGTGCATATTCATCCATACCTTCCACGTAGAATTTCTGTTGCTGAAGCTTTGGCAATTCAATCCCTGCCTAAAGAGTTTGAGTTACCTTCTGGCATGTCGCTTAGCAATATGTTCAAAACAGTAGGTAATGGAGTACCATTTTTAGCCGCACATGGTCTTGCCCTAACCATACTGGCGTTTTTGAGAGGAACAGTTAAATGAAATTGACTGCGAGCAATATCGTTAAGGCAATATTGAATCTTCCGAGAGACCAATGGTTTGAATATATAAACGAGAAAACCAGATCACAAGTCAAAGTTAAATCCGCAGCTGGCCCAGAAGGCCCAATCTACGTAGAAAGAAGAAATCCAACAAAGAATAGTGGTGCAGCTTCAACGGCGACACTTTCTTCTGCAATGATTTGGAGGATAGCCAATGCTTATTCTCCAAATGTACCCATCAATTTTGACCGTGTTTTAGCAGGTAGCTACAACACCAGATCATTGTTAGAAGCCCTTTTGGCTCACACCCCTGAATTTTACTGGTGTATTCCAGGCCGCATTGAATTAATCAATAATTCCTCAGAAATTAAACGCGGTCATAAACACATTGTGTGGATGCCAGGTTCACCCCACCAAAACGGTGTACTCACTGAAAGCAAAACTGGAAGTGACCAAGCCATTTCTGAGATACCAACGCAGACAATTATTTATGACTCTTTGGCAATCACGGAGAAATTATTGCCATCAGAAATGAATATTGATGTTAAGCGAAGGCATTTACAAATTCAAATTGCACTTATTGAAATCGGGCTTCAACTGGGCTTTAGAACTTGGATTGCACATAACGATAAAGGCTTTCAATACGGAGAAAGGAAAGTTGGTGAACTAGAAGGCGTTATTGCTAGGCTTTCAGATGAACGAGTACTTGCATCTTACGAAGAAGCTAGAGTGGCGGCTAATCTCATTGACTGCATTTGGTTTAAAAATGGAAAGTTGATGCCAGCAGTAATGGAGGTAGAACAAAGTACCGGCGTTACGAGCGGACTTACCCGTATGAAAAAATTCCAAGATTTAGGGCCTCGTCTTGCCGATATTCGCTGGGTAATCGTTGCTGCGGATGAAGATCGTGAGGAGGTAATTCGTAAAGCCAACACTTTGCAATTTCAATCACTGAATACAAGGTATTTTTCATATTCGGCGGTTGAAGAGTTATATAGTTTGTGCAAAAGACGTAAGATTTCGAATAAAGCAGTGAATGAGGAATTTTTAGATTGCTTTATGGAACCGTGTTTGACAGAATTTTCGCTTAACTAAATGCAAACAATAAGTTGCAGATTAAAAGAACGTATTTCCAACTATTATTTCTTAATCAATGTAACCAACCGATCCTTATCATCAATATTGACTTGGTAACGCCCTAAAAAGCTCATCCCCAACAACCTGTTTTCCCCTAACAATTGGTCAGCAATGAAGGCGACTTCGACATTTTCAACGCTTTCTCCAGCAATTTTCAGTTCTTTCAACAGGCCAATTTTTGCATTGGCCATGCCATTGGCGGTTTGCATTTTTCCTGGAGTCAATTTGCTGTCAGTGAGGCCAAGTTGGTCGATCATGGAGTCTGGCAAAACGACCAAATCTGCACCAGTGTCGATAACCATATCCACGGTTTGCCAGATTCTACCGTCACCTGAGAGGGCGACGGACACCGTAAAATGATTACCTTGGGGACTGGTTGGCAACACAATGCGGTTGTCTTTCCGTTTTTGCTTTTTGTTGATAATGACGATACGCTCAATCTGGCCTTTGGTATTGCGGCTGACGATGTGATTGTACGGCGCAAAAAGCTGTTTAATTTGCTGCTCAAAGTTGCCGCTGGTGATAATTTTTTCTGTATTTTGAATGCGCTCCAGACCGATAATCTGAATTTTGTTCTGGTTTTGTAAGGCTTGGATTTGGGAAAATAGATCATCAGGATCTTCTGCATGGGCGCTCGAAGTAAGCAACACCAAAGCTGAAATGAACAGCAAACGCAGGTGCTTTCTAAAAGACATAAGGCTAGTGATTGATGCCATCGTGTTAAAGCTATTCAGATTGTTAGCTTATTTTCGTAACACCAACCCCTCTCTATTAACCTGCGCTATTCTAAACTCCCGCCACAAAGCCCGCAGCCTCAATCCCGGCAATCGCGCAACGCTCATCCTGCTCGGATGAATCGCCACTGATACCGACTGAACCGATAATCGTATTGCCCTTGTCACGGATCAATACGCCCCCTGGCACAGGCATGATTTGCCCCTCAGCGATGGTAATCAGAGCGTTCATAAAATCTGGGCGGTGTTCAGCAACCGCCGCTAGGCTACGCGAGGAGATGCCCATGTTGACGGCTCCCCATGCCTTTGCGGTGGCGATTTGTTGTCTAATTACTGTCGCACCATCTTCCCTTTGCAGGGCTTTTAAGTGTCCCGATGCGTCTAATACAACCACAGTCAACGGTGCCATGTTGAGTGACCTGGCTTTTTGGGTTGCTGTGTTGATGATTTTATTGGCTTTCTCAAGTGTAAGCTGTGTCATGAGGGATCTCTTTTTTCTATTTTTCTAATAATTTCACTAAATGCGGCCATATTTTTTCGACAATCATGGCCTGCGCCTTCTCGTTGGGATGTAGACCGTCTTGCTGCATCAATTGTTTCGCCAATGCGACATCTTCGAGGATAAAAGGCACATAAGGTACGCCCAGCTCCTTGGACAATTGTGGGTAAACATTGTAAAACATTTCAGTGTAACGTTTACCATAATTGGGGGGAATACGCATGCTGAGCAATAATGCCTTGGCATCGGACTTTTGTACACGACGGGCGATTTCGGCAAGATTGTTTTTCAACACGGTTGGCGACAAGCCCCGTAAGCCATCATTGGCACCCAGTTCAATGACGACGACGCTGGGCTTATGCCTGGATAGTATATCGTCAACTCGTGCCAATCCTCCGGCGCTAGTGTCGCCGCTAATGCTTTCATTGTTGATGGTGTAGTCACTGTGTTCCTTTTGTAACTTGTTCTGAACCAATGCCACCCATCCCTGTCCCACTTCAATGCCGTAAGCCGCGCTGAGACTGTCGCCCAACACAACGATTGATTTCGCCATGGCTGGCACTGATACTAATGCAATAACACCAGCAACTAAAAACTTAAGCATGATGCAAACTCCATTTTCAAGAAATATCATTGTAACTGAAAATCTGGGCAAATCAGTCAAGACTTCCGGTGGTACGCTGCATATCCTGTCAGATATTAGCTTGCAGGTGGCATCCGGCGAAAGCATTGCCATAGCAGGGGAATCCGGTTCCGGGAAATCGACCTTAATCAGTTTGCTGGCGGGGTTGGACACGCCGACAATAGGCTCGATTAATCTCAATGGTAAATCCCTGACTAGCATGGATGAAGATGGTAGGGCGGCGATGCGTAATCAACTGGTTGGCTTTGTGTTCCAGTCATTCCAATTACTGCAAGGACTAACCGCACTGGAAAATGTGATGTTGCCACTGGAATTAAGGGGCGATAAAAAAGCTAAGGATGCAGCTATAGGGCTGTTACAGCGAGTTGGATTATCCGAACGTTTGACGCACACACCCAGGCAACTTTCTGGTGGTGAACAACAACGCGTGGCTTTGGCGCGGGCTTTTGTGTCCAAACCTGCGGTACTGTTCGCCGATGAACCGACTGGGAATCTGGACAGCAAAACCGGAGCAAAGATCATTGATTTGCTGTTTGAGCTGAATCAGGAAAACAACACGACCCTGATTCTGGTGACCCACGACCAAACCTTGGCAAATCGCTGTCAACGCATCATTAAACTGGCTGCTGGGAGGATGGTATGAAACCGTTTGGCCTCGCCCTGCGTATGTTGTGGCGGGATAGCCGCTCGGGGGAGTTGAGCATCCTATTTCTGGCGTTACTGATTGCGGTTACCAGCTCCACCGCTATCGCATTGTTTTCAGACCGTTTGGAACGCACGATGACCGACCAAACCGCAGAATTTCTGGCGGCTGACATGGTCATTAGCAGTCATGCCACCATACCAGAACCTTGGTTAGAAAAAGCCGCACAATTGAACTTGGCACAAGCCCAAACGGCGGAATTTTCGAGCGTTTTAATTGAGCATGACGAACTGTTGCTTGCAGGGATTAAGGCGGTCAGTGCCGATTATCCCTTGCGCGGTTTTTTGAAAACCACCACATCGGATTACTCAACCGAAACTATTGAACATCAAGGCCCAGAGCCTGGATTTGCTTGGGTGGAAAAACGCGTCCTATCGGCACTAAAGCTCAATATAGGTGATCCGCTCACTGTCGGCGAAAAAAAACTGGTGGTCAGCAAAATCATTACTTATGAGCCGGACAAGCAAGGTGATATTTACAGCCTTTCACCGCGCGTGATGATTAATAAGCAGGATTTGCAGGAAACCGGAGTCATTCAACCGGGCAGTCACGTGCATTATTTTTTTCAGTTTAGCGGGGAGCAATCTCAACTGACTGAATTCAAACGTTGGGTCAAACCACAATTGAATCTTGCCCAACGCATCATGGATATTCATGAAGACCGCCCTGAATTGGGTTCGGCGCTGAACCGCGCGAAACGTTATTTGGGCTTATCCAGCATCGTGGTCATCATTATTTCCGGTGTTGCTATCGCGATGGCAACACGGCGCTACACCGAACGCCATCTTGATGCAACTGCCATACTGCGCTGCCTAGGATGCAAACAAAGCGATGTACTCTGGTTGTTTGTCAGTCAATTTCTCATTTTGGGCTTAATGACCAGCGCGTTAGGTTGCGGACTTGGCTGGGTCGTCCAGGAAATGTTATTTGAGCTATTGCGGAATCTGTTGCCCCAAACTATTGCCAATTCAGGCGTACTGGCAGTTTTCTTCGGGATGATGACGGGCATGACAGTATTGATAGGTTTCGCACTGCCGCCGTTGCTTCGTCTTAAACGGGTTTCTCCAGCCAGAGTGTTGCGCCGTGATTTAGAACCTTTGCCTAGTAGCGCATGGCTGGTTTACGGCTTGGCTTTCGGTATTGTGGGTGTTTTGATTTGGCGATATACCGAAGATCTCAATATGACAGCTACCATTTTCTGTGCAGGGTTGGTGTTATTGCTGGTACTTGGCTTGTTGGTTTATCTGCTTCTAATCTTGGCTCGTCGGTCTTTGCCATTCATGTCCTTGAATTTGCGTTTCGGCTTGCAGGGTTTGTTGAGAAATAGCCGCGCCACAGTTAGCCAAATTCTTGCTTTTACTATTACGCTGGTGGCGATGGCGCTAAGTTTTACCGTACGTACTGACTTGATCGAAAACTGGCATAAACAATTGCCGGAACACGCCGCTAACCATTTCGCCCTGAATATTTTTCCTGAGCAATTGCCTTCTCTGCAAAAGGAATTCAAAGAACAGGGTATTGAAGGTAGCCAATTCTTTCCGGTGATAAGGGGGCGGCTCACAGAAATAAACGGAGTGCCTGTGCAGAAAATTGTCAGTAAAGATTCGCAAGGTGAAAGCGCCACCCATAGGGAGTTGAGCCTGACCTGGACGGAAAACCTGCCCGAAGACAATAAAGTCATTATCGGTAATTGGTGGACACCTGAAAAAAAAGGGGAGGTTTCAGTTGAGCAGAAATTGGCGGATAGCCTAAAAATACGTCTCGGTGATCAATTGCTGTTTATCGTGGGCGGCCAGCAATTGACAGCTACAGTCAGCAGCATAAGGTCACTTCAGTGGGACACAATGAAGCCAAATTTCTACATGATTTTTTCGCCGGGAAGCCTTGAATCTTTTCCAGGTACATTCCTCACTAGCTTTTACCTGCCAGACAATAAAAAAACCGTTTTAAACCAACTGGTCAAACAATATCCAGCGATGACAATACTGGAAGTGGACTTAATCTTGAAACAATTTAAAACCATACTCACGCAATTGACTGAGGCCATTAATTACCTGCTGTACTTCGCGCTTATGGCGGGTTTTACGGTGTTGTTTTCGGCAATTTATTCGACCTTGGATAACCGCATTTACGAAAGCGCATTATTACGCACATTCGGCGCTAACCGTTCTTTGCTGAGGCTAACCCATATCATAGAGTTTACCTTGTTGGGTTTGGTTTCGGGGGTGTTGGCGGTGGTTATTTCCGAAGGCTTGCTCTATGCCCTGTATTCAAAAGCACTAACGATGGATTATCGGCCTACCTACTATTTATGGATTGCCTTGCCGCTAATAGGCGCATTTTCAGTGGGGTTGGCAGGTTGCTGGGGCGTACGGCATGTGGTCAATATCCCCCCGCTTAGGGTTTTAAGGGATACCTAATCTTCTTAGATTATCTTGTTATCCACATTCATGTAGCATTCATAAATGATCGGTTAGACTGATTCCAACAATTTATAGGTTCAATCCGTATCTGTTCGTTACCGTACCGACTGAGATCGATTTTGCCCGTATTGTTGTGACTGATAGATGGAGATATTTTTCCAATTTTTAGTCATGGCTAATTTAAGTATCACTAATCAACATAGATTAAACAACGAAATCACAAAACGAGGTAAAAAAATGAACAAATTTAAAATCACTATGATTATTGCCAGCGCCCTGATGTTGTCGGCGTGTTACACACAGGGCGGTTACACCCCAACCGTTGATACGTACAATGATCCAAACGCTTATCGTATGAACCAGGATATGGAAGAATGTAGGCAGCTCGCCAAACAATCTTCTGGCGGTACTTTAAAAGAGACCGCAATAGGTGCTGGCGTGGGCGGCTTAGTTGGCGCGGCGGGTGGTGCTGTTGTCGGCGCATTCACCGGAAATCCAGCGGCAGGAGCAGCCATAGGTGCGGCGGCAGGTGGTTTAGGTGGTGCGGCCAAACAAGGTTTTACGGCTGAGGACAGATTCAGGAACGCCTATAACCAGTGTATGAGCAATCGCGGTCATAACGTAATCAGATAACCGATAGAGCAGAATTACTGCCAAAGTAACACAAGGACGTGTTGCTTTTTTTCGAGACTGCAAATTAGTTTGTGTAACTGTCTATTATTAACCCCCATTAAAGAATTTGAATCACTTTCCGGTGTTGGTTAGGTTACAAAATGTTGGGCTAGTGTGGTCTTGGGTTATTGTCTTAAACTTGTTCAAACGCAATATTACTGCCGATAAAGTTGCTTATTTGTTGTTTGCCAGAAAAATTGCCATAAGCCAGCATCAGCTTGACATAAGCGGCTTCAATTGAGGTATTCCAGATTATTTCTGCACCTTGCTCGATGAGTTCTCTGGTGCTTTGGTAAGCGTTTTCGGATTTGATGGTGGGTGCAAGGTAGACGGTAATCCCCTGTTCGTCGCAGCGTTTGACAAATTCAAGTAAGGAATGGTTTTTGCCCCATTGTCCGGTGGCACAAGCAGTGCCGGAATGGTAAAGATCATGTAGGACAGCATCGACTGAGTCCAAATTAAAATGATTATAATCTAGCCCTGGATAGGGTTTTATCATCAAAATACGATTGGAAAATTGGGGTTTTAATAAGTCAATATCATTATTGTCAGCACCATTTTTTTGGCTTGGCTTTGTTGATGAGCTGGATTCTAAAGCCGGATAATCAAGGGACAAGAAATATCGTCCGTCAAATTGCATAAAACTCTTTCCCTGAACACTATAAAAATCGCCACTCAACTGCAAAGAACAGGCTAGGCGCGTACCTCGGTGAATTTGCATGGCTTGCCCCGCATTGCGATAAGGCACAAAAACGCCAGGCATGATTTGTTGGTGAATAAACTCCACCGCGCAGATAAAATTAGCCAAGCCATTTCCTTTGGGATTATCCAAAGGATAATCGCTGGAAACTAACAGGATTGGTTTTGCAAGGGTATGAAAATAAAAACCTAGTGTCGCCGCCGTATAAGCCAGTGTATCCGTCCCGTGGGTAACAATAATGCCGTCATACTTATCCAGTTGGGCGGATTCGATAGCTTCGATGATAGTTTCCCAGGCAGCGGGAGCGAGATTTTCGCTTAAGATTTGGATGGGTTGCAGGGTATCGAAATGAATTGATGTGTGGTCGTGATAGTGTTCCTCAAACAGGTGCAGCAATTTGAATGGGGCATTACTGGAAGGTTTGATAGTGCCGTCCGTTGCCGCCGAGCCGATGGTGCCGCCAGTAAACACAAGCAGAATTTGTTTCATAGTATGATGTGATGCAAAAGTTTATCTCCGTCAAGCATAGCAAAGCCGCTTAGCCATTCAAATGAAAATATCACTTATCGTCGCCATGTCGAGTAACCGGGCCATTGGCCTTGATGGTCAAATGCCCTGGCATTTATCGGCTGACCTTAAACGCTTCAAACAAATCACGATGGGTTACCCAATCCTGATGGGTAGGCTTACCTTTGAATCCATAGGGTGGCCTTTACCGGGGCGGACTAATATCATTGTCAGTCGAAACCCTGCTTACAGGCCGGAAGGTTGTATTGTGCTTGACAGTGTGGAAGCGGCAATTAGCCACGGCTGTCAATTGGCTGATGAGGTATTTGTGATTGGCGGTTCCACGTTGTATGAAGCGACGTTACCGATTGCCGACACCTTGTATATCACGCAAATCAACTACGATTTTGACGGCGATACTTTTTTTCCGGATTTTGACCGTAATCAATGGGTTGAAGTGCAACGCGAAGACCTGGTTGATGATACTAAAGTCGGCTTTACTTACAGTTTTTTGAAGTTACAAAAAATAACTTAATGACTGTTAAATACCCCGTTCTCCTCATGTTCGTCAACGACAACTACCGTCATGCAATAAGCCAAACCAACACGGGTCATTTCGGATTGAAATTATTGGCTTTCTTTACACGCCAACTTGCGCTTCTAAAGCTGACAATTCTGTCATGGAATTAATGTTTGTAAAGATCCCCGGCTCGGCACTGAAATCGGTTTTCACTATTTTTTGTTGTTCCAGCCAAGTGTCCATTTTGCGTTGTCCGCTTTGCAAATAATCATGTAGGCTGGGCTGCAAGGATACTTTTATCGCCAAAAAAACTGGATGTAGCCGTTCCCCGTCAAAGGCGACGGCAACATCGGCATCGGTTTCTGCGCGTGCTGATAGTAGTTTCCTTAGGTGATCCGCCTTAACCAGGGGCGAATCGCAAGGCATTACCAACAACACGCCCGTTTCTGCGAACATCATCGCCGTCAATACACCCGCCAATGGGCCATCAAAGCTGTCGGTCTGGTCACTAATCACAGGCAAACCAAACGCTTGGTATTCAGGGATATTTCGATTGGCATTGATAATCGTCTGGTCTGCGACTGTATTCATGGCGGCGATGGCATAACTCACCATAGGCTGGCCTTTAAACTGTATCAAGCCTTTATCCTGATTGTTCATCCGACGGGCAAGGCCGCCAGCCAGAATCACGCCGATCACTTTTGTTTGTGTGTCCATAATGCTAAGCTCTGCCTACTATTTCATGAGTCGTTCTTAAGATGCTTGCACGTTGTATCATTTTCGCTAGCTTACTCGCAATGGCAAGTTGTGCTACCCAACCCACTGGGGAGTTTGTGCCCTATTATGAAGTGGAAACTCACAAACCTTACGATGATGTGTTAGCTGAACTTGAAGTTGCCATCGCCGAGAACAATTTCAGGATAACCGGACACAGCCGCGTAGGCAAAGTCATCCGTGACCGTGGCACTAAAAACTTCCCCGAATACGACACCATTCAATTTTGTAACTTGACCGAGGCAAAAACCATCCTGCTAATGTCCCCACAGGCTATTAAGTACATGCCCTGCAATGTTGTCGCCTACCAATTCCAAGGGAAAACGATCATTAGAACGCATTTATTGCCGACAGATACCGACAAAAATGACTTGAACCAATTTTCGGTTAAAATGAATAAAGCATTAAAAAGCATTGTCGATTTTGCGGCGGAAGAATAAACCGTTGAATCTCGATGAACATAGCGTACGCAGCGCGTACCTTCTCAACTTAACAGGAAAAACCGTTACTCATGAAAACCCATAAAAGTCCTTTGATGTTTAGCTTAGTTGTATTGATGGCGGCAGTTGGCTGCGCCACAACCCCAGAACAAATACCGGAACCAGCGCAAGCAGCAAAGGTTAACGACTACCCCACCCATGATCGAGTTGAATACGTCTTAAATTGCGTGGCCCAGCACGGCGGACTTACTTTTATCACCCAATATGCTTGCGGCTGCAAAATAGACAAAATTGCCGAAAAACTCAGTTTTGCCGAATATGAAGCCGCCAAGACTTTTTCAATGTTAAAAAGCACGCCTGGCGAAGCGGGCG
>JABFSV010000427.1 GCA_013140405.1 Methyloglobulus sp.
TATACTGTGAAAGCCAAGCTGGAGCGGGAAGACAAATCCCTGCAACCCTGGCAATTTCAAGCATTAACCCATAGTTGTCGGGATGCAAAAGAAAAGCTGTTCAATATTCAGACGATGGATGTCGCCCCAATTGTCATCGCAAACAGGGGATCTTCATTGATTGGCGGTACGTTACGGACAGAACTCACTCGTGAAGAAGTTAATAACGCATTGGTTGATGGGTTTTTGCCTGTCGTTCCTGCCAGCACCAGGCCTGTTTTCCGCGCCCGTACCGGACTAAGGACTTCGGGCTTGCCGTATGCCCAGGATGCTGGCATCACCCGGCATCTTGCTGCGTTTCTTGCCAAACAGCAACATGCTACTGGAGAGCTAGAAGGCATAAAACTGGCCGAAAATGCCACCTTTATCCACCCGACCGCCGTCTTGTTTAATGGCGGCGTGTTAAAAGCAGAATCGTTGGCTAACCGCCTGATGACAGTATTGAATAGCTGGTTACAGGAAGAGCAAGCACCGTCAGCACGCCTGTTATCCGGCACTGACCTTGATCTCGCCGTTGCCAGGGGCGCAGCTTATTATGGCTTTGTCCGCAAAGGTAAAGGCGTGCGTATCAAAGGTGGTGCGGCTGCATCCTATTACGTCGGCATCGAAAGTGCCATGCCTTCCGTTCCTGGCATTCCGCCAGAAATCCAGGCCTTATGTATTGCCCCTTTTGGTATGGAAGAAGGGACGCAGCAAGAATTGCCCAATGAAGAATTCGGTTTGGTGATCGGGGAGCCAGTCCGTTTTCGCTTTTTTGCGTCCACAACCCGTCGTGAAGACAGGGTAGGTACGCGTTTAAACCATTGGAACCGTGACGAACTCTCAGAACTGGCTGAAATCGAAATCACCTTGGACAAAGAAGGCCGTAGGGCAGGTGAAGTTGTTCCCGTCCATTTGTGCGCTGCCGTCACTGAAGTAGGTACGCTCGAACTGCAAGCCGTTTCGCAAAAAGACAATACGCGTTGGAAAATTGAGTTTGATGTTAGGTCAGGGGAATAAGTATCAAACATCAGCATAGAAGAAGCATCCTTATCTGGATGCAATTAAAACTTTTTGAAACCACATTGTGCAAAATCAATCCCCCCAATTCCACGTCGGCATAGACCTAGGCACGACCCATACGGTTGTCGCTTACGCTAAAAACGATCAAAAACAAGATATCCAGTTGTTTCAGATTGAGCAACTGATTGCACCGGGGCAAGTCGCAGCTAAACCTTTACTGCCTTCTGTACGTTATCATCCTGCTGAAAACGAGTTGTCGGAAAGTGAAATTATGTTTGCCCAGCCTGGTAATCGGGCTGTTATAGGCGAAGCCGCACGGCTTTTGGGTGCGAAATCTAAAGGGCGATTGGTGACCAGCGCCAAAAGCTGGTTGTCGCATCCTTCGGTTGACCATAATGCGGACATTCTTCCCTGGGGCAGTGCCGATGAGATTGAGAAAGTGTCTCCGGTCGATGCCAGCGCCAGCTATCTCAGACATATTCGCACGGTTTGGGGGCATCAACATCCTGAAGCGCCGCTGGAAAACCAGGACATTGTGATTACCGTACCCGCTTCTTTTGATGAGGGTGCGCGGTCGCTCACTTTAGAGGCGGCAAAAAGGGCTGGACTCAACCATGTCAAGTTGCTGGAAGAACCTCAAGCTGTGTGCTACGACTGGTTGCGGCGACATGCTGGCAATATCCATAATGCGCTGGCAACTGTTCAGTTGCTGCTTATTTGTGATGTTGGTGGCGGCACGACTGACCTGACCTTAATAAAAGTTGAGCATAATCAAGCAGAACCCAAGCTGACCCGCATTGCGGTCGGTGACCACATCATGTTAGGTGGCGACAATATTGATTTGGCACTCGCCCATCTCGTTGAAAGCCGTTTGCACACGGATCAAACCCGTTTATCTGCTGCGGATTTTTCCCAACTCATCGAACAATGCCGTGCCGCCAAAGAACGCTTACTTGCGGAAGATGCGCCTGAACAGCTAAGCATTACCTTATTGGGTGGTGGTTCCAAACTGATTGGTGGTTCGCGTTCCACATTTTTGACCCAGGAAGACGTGGGACAAATAGCGTTGGATGGCTTCTTCCCGCTCACCCAACTAGATGATTTACCTGATAGAAAACGCAGTGGTGTGGTGGAATTCGGCTTGCCGTACACGGCAGAACCCGCTGTCAGCAAACATATTGCAGCTTTTTTAAACATGCACAAAGCCGCTGCACGGGAAGCATTGCAAGGGTCAGGTGAAGTGCCTGATGCGATCCTATTGAATGGCGGCCTGTTTCGTAGTCGCACGATCACCCAAAGAATCGTGGATCTGTGTAATTCCTGGAGTTCAAAGCCCTTAATACAGCTTGAGAACAATCACCCTGAATTTTCAGTGGCTTATGGGGCAGTTAGCTATGCTATCGCAAGACGTGACAAGCAGTTAAAAATTGGTGGCGGTGCAGCGCGTAGTTATTTTCTCCTGGTTGATACGGCCTCTTCGCAAAAGGCATCGCAATCGCTAACACAATACGGCTTGTGTGTGCTACCGAAAGGCAGCGAAGAAGGCGAAGAAATTATATTGCATGACCGTCGGTTTGCCTTACGTACCGGTGTGCCTGTCCGCTTTGACCTGGTTTCACATTCAGGGGATAACCCATTCAAACCTGGCGATATGACGGAAATCACCGATAGTTTTCATGCCTTGCCGCCGCTGGTGGTGGCGTTTGACGGCAAGGTCGCCAATACCGATGAGGAAACGGTGGTGCAACTTGGCATAGCCCAAACTGACCTGGGTACGCTTAAGATTCAATGTGTTGCGGTGAATGGCAACGCAACTGATAAGGAACAACGCTGGGATGTAGAGTTCCAAATACGGAAACAGGGAACGATTAGAACGCAGTCCGATACTGAATTGCCACCTCAATTTAATGCCGCCGCAGAACTAATTCAGGCTGTTTTTGGGCCTAAATCTAAAGAAGTTGATCCAAACGCAGTCAAAAATTTACGTGCCAATCTCGAAAAACAATTAGGACGTGACCGTTCCGAATGGGATTCGGCCTTACTCAGGGCGCTATTTGCGGCATTGTGGGAAGGCCATAAATACCGTCGTCGCTCGGAACATCATGAACGGGTTTGGTTTAGCCTGATTGGTTTTTGTCTTCGTCCTGGCTTTGGTTGTCCTCTGGATGACTGGCGTGTTCAGCAATTGTGGAAACTCTATCCTCAGGGCATACAATTCACCAACGAAATCCAAAACTGGAGCGAATGGTGGACGCTATGGCGGCGCATTGCAGGTGGGTTGGATGCTGCCGTCCAGGAACTGATTTTTGCTGATATTGCCCATTACATCAATCCCGCTTCCAGCAGACAACCTAACGTTGCCAAGCAATCCAAGCAACGCAGCTATGACGATATGGTTCGGCTTGCCGCCGTGCTTGAACGACTGTCGGTTGCCAACAAAATACAGGTTGGTGAATGGTTAATCAAGCGTTTGCAAAAAGCCAGTGAATCTAAGCAGGCATGGTGGGCGCTAGGCCGTATCGGTGCACGGTTGCCCTTTTATGGTAGTGGCCATAATGTTATTCCTGCCGATATTGCTAGCAAATGGCTTAATACATTCTTGGCTCAGGATTGGAAGAAAAACCCTCAAGTTGCTTTTGCCGCAACACTGATATGCCGCAAAAGTGGTGATCGAGTCTTGGATATTGATGAACCGTTGCGACTGTTAGTAATGGATAAGCTAAAATCAAGCAAAACGCCGACTCCTTGGTTGGAGATGGTCGAACAGTACAAGGAACTCGATGAAAAAGAAACGGATCAGTTTTTTGGTGAGGCATTGCCGCCAGGATTAAAATTGATTCTGTAGTCTTGAATGATATAAACGTCAATAAAATAGCGTAATAAATCTCACTAAAGTTTATAATTGCCGCAATACTGGATTTTTTTATGTAAATAACTCATTGAAAAAAATAGGTAATGCTACTTATTTTCCATAATGGGTTTTTTCCGTAAGCTATTACTAAATGTCCGTTAACGAAAATGCTTGATAAATACAGGCCTTAATCCTGATTTTTCTGATGGCTGTTTCTTTTTTAAGGTTCAGGCTATAGTTGTCACGTACTGGATTAAATTTACATGTGTAGTTACCAAATTTATTAATGCATTTCTTACACAACTTTTATGCCGATTTTATATGGAAATACAATGCAAGTTCGCCAATTGGAAAGACAGCCTAGACTTTGGCATTGTCGTTCTAACCTATCCCTATTAACTGGCTTGTCGAACTAGACTTATGTATACAAATTTTTTTGGACTGACTAAAAAGCCATTTTCGCTGAGTCCTGACCCTAGCTTTCTCTACTTAAGTCCGATTCACAAGAAGGCGTTGACCACCTTAAAATATGGTTTGGTGAGTCAAGCCAGTATTACCGTTATCACAGGCGAAATTGGTTCTGGTAAAACAACCCTGATCATGACGGTTTTAGGAAAAGTAGAAAATCAGTGTACCGTAGGCTTGATAACCAATACCCACAGTGCTTTTGGCGACCTGCTGACCTGGGTTTTGGCTGCTTTCAATATTCCTCATGAAACCAAAAACAAGGCGGAACGCTACCAGATATTCACTAAATTTCTGACCGAAGAACACAAAAAACAACGGCGCGTGATTCTGATTGTTGATGAAGCGCAAAATATGGACATCGAAACATTGGAAGAGCTAAGGCTGTTATCCAATGTCAATATAGCCGACCAGATAAAACTACAGTTGATACTGGTGGGGCAGCCTGAATTGGTCGAAAAGCTGAATAAACCTGAGCTTATACAGTTTGCCCAACGTATCTCCATTGAATATCACTTAAAGCCACTAAACTTTGAAGAAACCCAAAACTACATCGTGCACCGTTTACAAGTGGCCGGTGGCGATCCGGCAATCTTTAATGAAGCAGCGACAGCAGCGGTTTATTACTACACTGAAGGTGTGCCGCGCTTAATCAATAATATATGCGATCTCGCGATGGTATTTGCCTTTGCCTCGGAAACTAAAACAATTGGCTGGAAAACAATAGTTGAAGTAGTGAACGAAAGAAAAACGGGTGGTATCAGACGGTTTAAAGGGACAGTTTCAGCAGATCCCAGCTTGATGGATCGGGCGACAGAAGCTGAGCGGATTCGCAGGGCTATCTTGGATAAGACCAAAGTTGATATTTCAAAATCGCTTTAAGTTGCCGAAGTTATTCCGTACTTTTTAGTACGGGGACTGCGCCAATAAGTTTTTGTGTGTAGGCGTGTTTTGGTTTAAAAAGCACTTGTTCTACACTGTTTTGCTCTATTATTTTACCTTGGTACATCACCGCCACGTCATCAGCGATTTCAGCAACTACCGCGAGGTCGTGGGTAATAAACAAATAGCTGATGCCCTGTTCCTTTTGTAAGGTCTTGAGTAGTTGGATAATTTGAGCTTGCACAGAGACATCCAGCGCACTGGTTGGCTCATCACAAACAATCAATTTCGGGCGCACCGCCAAGGCACGGGCGATACAAATACGCTGCCGTTGACCGCCAGAAAACTCATGCGGATAACGCAGCGCCGAATCTTCCGGCAAACCGACTTGCTCAAGCAAGTTCCGCACTCGTGATTTGCGGTCTGTTGTATTGACATCAGGGTGCAACGCCTTCAAGCCTTCTGCGATAATGTCGCCCACCAGCATTCTTGGATTCATCGACGAGAACGGATCCTGGAAAATGATCTGCATATTAGTGCGTTGTTTCCGTAGCAGTTCGCCTTCCAATCCACCCAAATCAAGGCCATTAATTTTGACTGACCCGAAACCGCCGGGAATCAAATTGAGCAAACTCTTCCCCAACGTGGTTTTGCCACAACCCGATTCACCGACCAATGCCAGCGTTTTACTTTGTTGGATTTCAAAACTTACGTCATCGACAGCCCGCACATAGCCGACGGTACGTTTGAACAAGCCCTTACGGATTGGATAATAGCAATGGAAATCATTAACCTGTAACAATGGTGGTTTTTCTTCGGGGCTATGATTTAAGCAGCTTTGCATTGATGGCAAGGCATTAAGTAACTTAAGGGTATACGGGTGCTTGGCATGGCTAAACAGTTCAACTGATGATGCGGTTTCAACAATTTTGCCCTGCTGCATCACGGCGACCCGATCCGCCATTGTGGAAACCAGTGCCAGATCATGGCTAATCAGCCAAAGTGCCATGCCTGTTTTCTGCTGGATGTTTTTCAGTAAAGCCAATATTTGCGCCTGAATGGTTACATCCAGGGAAGTCGTGGGTTCATCTGCAATCAATAACTCCGGCTTCCCCGCCAAGGCGATTGCTATCATCACCCGTTGTCGTTGACCGCCAGATAGTTGATGCGGGTAATCCCTGATTCTCTGTTGCGGCCCGGGGATTTCAACTTGTTGTAATAATTCTAAAACACGCAATTGCGTGTCATTTTTGGACAAGGGCAGATGTTGTTGAATGGCTTCTGCGATTTGCTCACCAACTGTCATAACCGGATTCAGTGACGACATGGGATCCTGGAAGATCAAGCCGATACGCCGTCCACGAATCTTGCACAGCTCTAACTCTGGCAGTTTCAGTAAGTTATCGCCTTGCAAACTGATAGACGTGGCGCTCAGAGAAGCATTATTAGGCAATAACCTTAGCACTGATAACGCAGTAATGGATTTTCCAGAACCCGACTCGCCCACTAAGGCAAAGGTTTCGCCTGGGTAAATGTCAAAGCTGATCTCATCAACAACCCGATTTTTCTGGTCAAAGCTAACACTTAAATTACTGATGGATAACAAAGGGATCATTTATGCGCTCCCTAACTGATTCAACTGTTGATACCATTCAGAAAAGTGCTTACATTGCTCACACAAGTTATTTATTCCAATGCTTTGAATCGCAAGTGGACCATGAAGCGTCTTTCGGTACTTAATCTTGGTTAAATGATTTTCAAGTTGTTTTGAAGGCTTTGTATCGTAACCATCATTAATATGCTCTGGGGTGGGAAAAGAATTTCTAACGGTTTGTAATGCGGCTAATGATCGCCTCCAATCAGTTTCGAATTCAATTAATTTTTGAATATCAGTAAACAATAAACCTTCAAATTCATAAGGCTGGATATATGGTATAAATCGTTCCGAAAATAGGTGGTTTTCTTGAGCAATGTCTTGTTTGAATTCGCTCTCTAAGTAAGCTACTTTTTGATAAACGTCAACAATTGTTTGGCTTTCCACAAAGCGTGGGAATTCATTATCTAATGCGTACAAATCAAAAAAGGTGGTGACGACGGTTTCTGTTTCCTCTTTCAAGCAATTCAAAATAAAACGTTTTACGCGAAAATAACTTAATGCACCACCTTTATGCCCTTTAGTTGTCGGGACTAATCGCGCAGTTAAATAAATATGTTGATGGGCTAACAGAGGTGCAATAACGTCTCGAATAAAGGTTTCTTCGGTTTGACCTTCGCAAACAACAATCACCCTAATCATCGTGTCGGTCTTCCGCCGATAATGTTTTGTTTCCACAAGTCGCCAAGGCTGTAATCTTCCAGCCAGTCTTTTAATTGCTCGTCATCAAGGCGTTTGAAGGTAGAGGCATCATCAACCCTATCCACCACAATAATATCGTTAGCGGAGAAATGATTGATAAGTTCGACAGATTGCGTGGAAATAATAAGCTGTTTTTGCTCGGCAGCCCTTTTAATTAAATCTGCCAGGACAGCAAGCCCATAAGGGTGTAAGCCTAATTCTGGTTCGTCAATCAATACCGTATCGGTCATCAAACTAAACGGCTGTAATAAGAGTGTTGCCAAACAAATAAAGCGTAATGTTCCGTCTGATAAAACATGGGCTTTAAAGGGGGTATCTGGATTGCCAACTTCAGTCCATTCAAGTTGAATGTGTTCTTCGCCTTCCCTCAATACAAAATCTGCGAAAAAAGGGGCAACCAGACGAATGGTTTTGACAATTTGCTGATAATTTTCGGGAAATTTAAGTTTTAGTTTTAATAAAAAGGCAGCTAGATTTCCAGCGTCAGTTTTGAGTTTTAAATTGTCGTTGATTGCATGTATATGTTTAACAAATGCCGTATCGCTTGTATCGTGAAAATGATAAATACGCCAACTTTCAATAGCTGGCTTTATAAACTCCGCGTATTTATGATTCGATTTTTTAAGCACTGCTTCAATATGTCCGCGAGCTATTACTGTCGATGAGGGATATCGAGGTGTACCATCCCAAGCAATATAGCCCGTAAACATTAGTTTTTCTTGTTCAAAAACCAATCTATTATCAAGAGTTGGTATTAATGTGAATTCATAACCATTCACGTCAAAATAAAAACCCATGCTAATTTGCTTAGTTTTTTTTCGGCCATAATTCAACAATGCATCTGCACCGCCATTTTCTGGCACATAAACTTGCAAACGTTGTTCATACATTTGTGCAAGTAGTTTAAACACCGAAATAAAATTACTTTTCCCTGCCCCATTAGCACCCAAAAGGATATTCAAATTAGTCAGCTTAAATTGTTCAAGATTTCTAATCGACTTATAACCTTGGATGCTAATTTTATTTAATTTAGACACATTCCTTCCGTTCTTTAGTCATGTTGAACTCCCCTCAGATCAAAGCCATCCGGGTAACCAGCAAGTGCTGTCTTTCAACGCCTGCCACTTCATTTCATACTCTTGCTTGGTCAGCACCGCTTCGACTGTACACGTTACAATAATGCCGTACTCATCTTCGTTAACACGGGTCACCAAAAAATGCTTTTCCTTGTTGCGAGGAACTGTAGCCGTCCATTTACTCAACAATAATTTAGCAGGATTGATTTGATTACTGGCTGATTTATTCGCTGGCTTCATTAGTCATACTCCTCGGATCAAATGCATCCTGAACCACGTCAGCAAATAAATTAGCCGCCAGCACCAAGGCAAACATGAATACAAAAGCTGCTGATAAAGACCACCACACAATCGGTTCACGTGCCATTTCCAGACGGGCGCCATTAATCATATTGCCCCAGCTATAGGTCGTCGGGTCAACACCGATGTTGATATACGACAATACCGCTTCCGCCAACACCAAAGAACTGAAGTCTAACACCACGGAAATTAATACGATGTGCATAACATTCGGCAAAATATGGCGTAACAAAATTGTATGTTGTTTTACACCTAATGCGTACGCCGCTTGCACATATTCCATTTCCCTGAGTTTTAAAGTTTCCGCCCGAAGCAAGCGGCATAAGCCGGTCCAACTGGTTACGCCTAGAATCATACAAAGGAACAGCAAGCGCATATCAGCACGGACAATCAAGCTGGTAAACTCGGCTTCATGATTTGCCATGTACACTTGCACCATCAACACAGATGCAGCTATCAGCAATACGCCGGGAATGGAATTGAGAGTGGTGTACATGTATTGGATGACATCATCAACCCAGCCCCGAAAAAATCCGGCAAGAATGCCGAACAGGATAGCCATTGGCAGCATGATTAGCGTCGTCAACGTACCAATGACCAGGCCAGTACGGATGCTTTTGATGGCTTGGTAAAACACATCCTCGCCGACTTTATCCGTACCCAAGACGTGATAATACAGTGAAAGATAGCCCGAGATTGTGCTTAAAACGATAATAATGAATAACGTCACCATGACTGGGCGCATGGTAAAAAACTGGGGCGCTGAACTGTGTTTTAGGTAACTAACGCCAGCAGATAAAAGCAAAAATGCCGTGAACAGGGCTAAACCTTGCAAAAATCCGATTCCAGCTTTTAGCATAATATCGGATACCTGCTGTTTTTCTGGATCATCCAAATGTTTACCGCCATAAACCTGGCGTGGATAATCCCATTGCATACTGCCATCTTTTTCAACCATCTCCTTGCTATACAAGGTCGTCGCAAACGGTGCTGAATACGTTTTCTCGTTATGCTCCCGCAGCGGCGTGGCACAATAATCCAATAGGCTGATAATCTCGCTAGAGTTTTCTTGATTTGACTTGAAATGGATGGAGTCCAAAAGCCCGATTAACAGGAAGAATACCAGCACAACCAGCGACACCATGCCCACTTTGCTGCGGACAATCTTATTGAGTGGACGTTGAATGTGTTCCTTATCATGCAAGTAAAACCCAATTCCTATTGAGCTAAACAATAACAGCAAGATCAAGGCATCAGTCCACAATATAATCATGATGGCAGCTTACCTTCCTGATTTTGCTTGGCTATGGGCAGATTAATAATGGCTTCCATTGGATGGGAAAGTGGCCTTAATTAACCAACGTCAGGCAAAAATTTCTGCAAAGAAATTTTGCATAGCCTGCCAGGATCGCCTGTCAGCATCAGCCTGATAAACCGTGCCAAAATCAGGATTATTGGCAACAGAATTGGTGAAAGCGTGGACAGTATGACCATAGGAAACAAACTGCCAGTCCGCTCCTGCTTGGGTCATTTCTTCCTGGAAGGCAAGCACTTGTTCCGGCAGTCCCATCGGATCGTCGCGGCCATGTAAGGCTAGGACTTTTGCCTTGATTTTATTGCCTTGGGTGTTGTCTGGTGCGCCGAGCAAGCCGTGAAAACTGACCACACCTTTTATATCAACACCCGTCCTTGCCAAATCAAGGACACATAAGCCGCCAAAACAAAAGCCCATGGCGGCGATTTTTTTGTCATCCACCCAAGGCAATAAACTAACGGCATTAAGGGCGGTTTTTATGCGTTTTTGTAATTTCTCGCGGTCCGCCATAAAAGGCTGCATCAGTGTGGCATTTTCTTCCTTGTCCGCACCCAATATGCCTTTGCCATACATATCAAGGGCAAAACCAACGTAACCTAATCCGGCTAGTTTTCTGGCTTTATCGGCGACAAAACCATCCCTGCCGCCCCACGCATGGCTGATTAGGACTGCGGGCCGTCGGGCTGAAACGCTATCATCAAAAGCAAAAAAAGCTTCAAGGACGGTATCTTCGTCCATGTATACAACGGTGTTTTCAACGATAGCCATACTAGATCCCCTTTAATTGCGTAACACCAGTTTGCCTGATTTTTGTAAGGACTCCAAAAAACCTAAGGACGCATCTTCCACCATATCCAATACCCGTTCAAAGCCTAGCTTTTCACCGTAGTATGGGTCAGGGACTTCGCGGATTCCGAGGTGTGGTGCATATTCCAGAAAATACTTGACCTTGGTTTTATGTTCATCGGGGCAATCATGAATGAGTATCGAATAATTGTCATCGTCCATTGCCAATACAAAGTCAAAATACTCAAAGTCGCTACTGTGGACTTTTCTGGCGCGTAAATGTTGCAATTCCACGCCTCGCTTAAGGGCGGCTTGCTGGGCACGGGCATCGGGCGGATTGCCGACGTGGTAGGCATGAGTGCCCGCCGAATCGATAGCAAACTGGGGAGTTAGGTTTTTTTCGGCAATGAGTTTCGTAAATACGCCTTCGGCTGTAGGGGATCTACAGATGTTGCCCATGCAAACAAAAAGTACTTTGATTTTTTCCATGAAGTTATACAGAAGTTAGTTTCGGAACAGCAATCTTAGAAAAGCATAAAAGAAGCCAAATAATTGATTAAAATAAACAATGAAATAACGATTATACGGTTAGTCATGGACATGCCCTGCCAATCAGTTGTCATGGCATCTTTTAATTCCGACCATTCTTGTTTAAATATTTGGCTTACCCCACTAAATACTTGAACCAGCACTTTCCAAACAAGGTAGGTGAGTGTTCCGGCAATAGCCAGTATGATATAAAAAACAATCAATTGAGTTTCATGCAGTTCAGTATCAAAAATATCTTCCACTAACCTATCGAGACTCAGTTCAATTATCTCAAAAATGATATGGATAAATTCCCATATCGAACCAAATATCACATCATAAAAGCCCACCAAAATACTGATCGTAATTCCGAACACACTCAGGTGGAATATAAATTTTTGATAGGTTTGACTGTGCATATACAACCATTACAGTGGGATCTACGAAAAGGGTCGTGCCTATCTTTGGCTTACCCAAACCTTGGCATTCCTGAACAATCGCATCCAGCCGCCAACTTCTTGCCAGTCTTTTGGATGCCATGAATTTTGTAACGTCCTGAAACACCGCTCAGGATGCGGCATCATGATAGTAAAACGTCCATCGCTAGTCGTCAATCCGGTAATACCTAAAGGCGAACCATTAGGGTTTGCCGGAAATGCTTCCGTTACTGCACCATAATTGTCCACATAACTCAAGGCAACCTTATGTGCTTGGACTGAAGATACCGGATCACCTGCAAAGACGGCGCGGCCCTCACCATGTGCGACGACGACGGGCAACCTGGAGCCTTCCATGCCAGCCAGTAAAATAGAAGGTGATTTTTGTACTTCTACCATGACCAATCGGGCTTCAAATTGTTCCGACTGATTACGCATAAAACGCGGCCAATCCTCAGCGCCGGGGATAATATCTTTCAACCCAGACATCATTTGACAACCGTTGCACACGCC